>JAOUAE010000206.1 GCA_029861085.1 Candidatus Nitrosopumilus sp.
GATGAATAATCAAGGGATGATGAACATGATGGGTGAAAATATGATGATGGGAAACAATATGATGAATAATCAACAATTTTTGGATGATCAAAATGATAATGTAGATGACTCAGCTGAAACTAGTGCGAATTCGCAAAGTACCAAAGTTTCAATTGCTCGTGGTTCTGCATCACCGGGATGTGAGAAGACAAATGAATGCTATTTGCCACACTCTGTTTCAATAAAAGCACATTCCAGTGTTACATGGACTAATGATGACCTTTCTGTTCATACTGCTACAAGTGGAATTCCTTCAGATGGTCCAAATGGAATCTTTGATAGCGGTTTAATTTCTCCAGGAAAAACCTTCACAAATCAGTTTGATGAAGAAGGCACGTTTGATTATTACTGTATAGCTCATCCTTGGATGACTGGAAAAGTTATAGTTAATTGATTAGTTTTAGGACCTACATTAAATTTTTTTTGAGTTGTGTTTGGTCTATAATTTCGATTCAACCCCAAGGGATTCAAATGTAAAATTAGAGAAAAAAAAATTATGTGATGGATTATCCTAAATGACATCACTTAATTAATTATAAATTTGCCAGTGATGTTCTTAATACCATGGAAAAAATTAAAACAATTCTTGTTCCAATGGATGGTTCAAAGAACTCGTTTAAGGCACTAACAATGGCAATCTTTCTTGCAAAAAAGTGTGATTCCTCAATAACTGCCCTTTATGTTTTGCATACAGCTTTTGACAATCCAAATATGATTTACGTTCCTCAAACACAAAATGAATTAAAAAAAGTGGAAAAATTTCTTGTAACCGCAAAAAGCCAAGTGACAAAAAACTCGATTAAATTCAAAAAGGAAATTGTATTTGGGCATGAGGCAAAAGAGACTATTGATTTTGCTCAAAAAAGAAAATTTGATCTTATCGTGATTGGTGCAAGAGGGCGTGGTACAATAAAGCAAATGCTTCTTGGGAGTGTATCAAACACAATAGTGCATAGCTCAAAGATTCCCGTACTGGTGATCAAGTAGTTTTTCCAAACTCGGACTTAACAGATTCCGTGTATTTGCTGAAAAAATCCAATTCTTTTTCATAAATGTTGGAATCATCCGCCAATGGATTCACTCTCAGTCACAAAATCTATGAAATCTTTCACTTTTTGCTCTATTTTGTCACGAATTTCTCTTACTTCTTTGATTGATTTTCCCTTGGGATCTTGTATTTGCCAATCTATCACATCTTTTAGAAATAATGCAGGACAGGACTCTTTATCCATACATCCCATGTTGACTGAAATTTGAGCCTCATCTATCATTTGCTGTGAGATATTCTGTGGAGATTTATTATCGATATCAATGCCAATCTCTTTCATTGTTTGAACTACTATGGGATTTACTTTTGCTGCGGGCTTTGTACCTGCACTGATTGGTTGGAATCCTGATGGCAAATATTTTTTAAAAAATGCTTCAGCCATCTGGCTTCTTCCTGCATTCTCAACGCAAACAAAAAGAATTTTTTTCATGATTAATTGAAGAACTACTTTATTGCCTTGATTACAAGACTGGCAATCTTTCTACCATTGATTTTCTCCCCTTCCATGTATGCTCTTTCATCTAAGACTTCAATTTTTTCAAAACCTGCTTGTCTAATACATGAAAGATAATTTTCTTTAGTTAATGCACCATCAATGCACTCACACCATTGATCTGAATTAATTTCTCCTGGTGGAAGTTCTACATCGGTAATTAGATCAGAGATTACCATTCGTCCGTTATTTCTTAAAATTCGAAACACTTCTTTGAATGCATTTGTTTTGTTTGTTGTCAGATTGATGACACAATTACTAATCACTGCATCAACGGAATTGTGATCCAATGGAATGTTTTCTTCAATGTCTCCCTTTTTGAATTCAACATTGGAGTAATTTCCCTTTATTGCATTTTCTCTTGCTTTTTCTAACATTTGATCTGTCATGTCAATTCCTATTGCCTTTCCTGAATCCCGCACTTTTTTTGCAGCCAAGAAAATATCAATTCCAGCCCCAGACCCCAAATCAACCACAATCTCTCCTTCCTTTAGATCAGCATGATTAATTGGAGCGCCACAACCAACCCCCAAAATTGCTTCTTGTGGAATTGACTCAAGATCCTTTTGATCATAACCAATCAATTTTGTTGCATCAACTGGGGAATCTCCCGTTTTACACTCTCCTGGCATGCAGCAACAGT
>JAOUAE010000207.1 GCA_029861085.1 Candidatus Nitrosopumilus sp.
TTGTTATTGAAATGCCAGTAATCGATGGTGAATTACTTACACCATTTCTTGCATTAACGTGGTTGGCGGATCCTTCACGTATTCTTCCTGTGGTTAAGGCATTCATGGCAACTGATATCTTTAGGGTGATGGCATTTCCTGGATTTGGATTTGCAGCATTACTAGCAGCTGGTACAATCTTTGTTGAAAGAAAGATGATGGCAAAATTACAACTAAGAGTTGGCCCTTTCTATTGTGGAAAGGTTGAAGGTATTTTACAATTAATGGGTGATGGACTAAAATTAATCTCAAAAGAAATTATTATTCCAGCAAAAGCTGATAAGCCAATTTTCTGGGCAGCACCTGTCCTTTTCGTTGCAACAGCGGCAGCATTTGTCGCGTTCATTCCTGTTGCTCCAGGTTGGGTCGTTGCAGATGTGGAATTGGGATTGCTAGGAGTATTTGCAGTGATTGGTTTTTTCCCAATCATCACTATTTTATCTGCGTGGTCTGCAAATAGTAAATTTCCATTCATTGGAGGTATTAGGGCTTTATTCCAAATGGTTTCATTTGAAATTCCACTAATTTTATCTCTACTAGGAGTTGTAATGCTAACTGGCTCTCTTAATTTATCTGAAATTGCTGCCAGTCAATCTAATTTCCCGTGGATTGTATTTTTACCTGTAGGTGCTATTGTTTTCTTTATCACAATGCTTGCAGAATTAGAAAGAATTCCATTTGATTTACCCGAGGCAGAAAGTGAAATTGTAGCTGGATGGCTAACAGAATTATCTGGAATGCTGTATGGACTTGTTCAATTAGGAACATATCTGAAACTCTATGCGTTTGCCGGACTGTTTGTAGTATTATTCCTTGGTGGTTGGAACGGTCCAATGGTTGTACCTCCATTCCCAGCAGAACTTCTTGAAAACGGAATTGAAATGGGTCCTATCACTGCAGGACCCTTCCCTGGATTGCCATTATTTACACAAGAAATGCTTAATGGTGCACTATGGTTTGTTTTGAAAACCGTAGCTGTGATATTCTTTATAATATTGCCAAGAGGGGTCTTCCCAAGAATTAGAGTTGACATGTTATTAAATCTCGGATGGACTAAGCTTATCGGACTAGCTTTCGTTAACATCTTTATTGCACTTGGCTTGCTTTACGCTGGTGTGTTAGGACCAGGAGGATTACAATAATGGGAACTGCAACTGGTATTATTCGTGCACTAAATTCAGGAATTAAACATATTGCAATGAAACGATTCACACTTCGTTATCCTGAAGAGAAACTAAAGTTTGTGGGTGACGGATATCAATTTGATCCCTCAACTGGTGTTGGAATTGCTGGATTAAAGGGACGCCATATGCTATTTCATGATCATTGCACTGGTTGTCAATTATGTTCTATTGCATGTGAAGGTGTTGCTGAAGCTATTGCAATGGTAAAGGTTCCAGAAGTACAAACACAAAACAAGAAAGCAATTATGCCCCAAATTGATTATGGAAAATGTGTTTTTTGTGGCCTTTGTGTTGATGCATGTCCATTTTATGCACTTTACATGACTAATGATTATGAATTATCATCATTTTCTAAAGAAGGTCTGATTTACACTCCTGCTCAACTACAGGTTAAACCATACGTTGCACAAGACAGTGAAATTCAAATATCTGATAGAGGTGCAACACATGGCTGATGCTATATTTCTTGCATTAACTGTAATTACAATTGGATCTGCAATTGCTGCACTTGAATTAAGATCATTAATCTACGGCTCAATTGCTTTAATGGGAACTCTTGGCGGTATTGCTGGGTTTTTCTTTTTGCTAGATGCTCCATTTGTTGCGTTATTCCAGATAGCCGTTTATGTTGGATCTATTGCTGTTTTAATTTTATTTACTGTCATGCTGGTAAAAAGAGAATTAATCTTCAAAAAAATCGAAGATAAGAGAAGAAAATTTGCAGGGCTTGGATTAATGTTTATAATGATGGTGGCATTAGGTGCAATTTTCTTAGATTCTGGAATCAAAACAATAACTACTGATGAACCTGCTACTAATTTCAAAGATATTGGTACTGACTTTGTAACTTATTATTGGCCTGCATTAATTTTAATGGGATTAATTTTAGCAGGTTCTGTGACTGGTGCACTAGTTTTAGCCAAACGAGAGGATGTGGAGAATGACCAGCGAGCTAATTGATTTTACACTTGTTTCA
>JAOUAE010000064.1 GCA_029861085.1 Candidatus Nitrosopumilus sp.
CAATTCTAAGAGATCTGTTAGACATCAGACAAGAGATAGCAAGAGATTGAAATCAAATTTAATTTCAAAAAGTGAGACAACTGCGCTTTTAAAAATAATTTCAGAGCGATGGGGAATTGAATTTCCAAAAATAAAAAATGTAAAAGTGCATCAAATTTTGGATGATGCACAGATCATCACCGCTAGTGGAATGAAAATATTAAAAGTTGAAGATGATTATTTGCCATTTTTATCAGAAACTGAAACTTTGCAAAAGTTTCCATCAGTAACAGTAGATGTCGGAGCTATCAAATTTATGTGCAAAGGTGCAAATGTGATGAGGCCTGGAATTAAAGAATTTACAGAGTTTGAAAAAGACAAGCTTGTATGCATCGTAGAAGAATCTCATCATAAATTTTTAGCAGTTGGAAAGTCAATGGTTTCTAGCTCTGAGTTACAAAATATGGAAAAAGGCGAAGTTATAAAAAATATCCATTACATATCAGACAGGTTTTGGGAAACTGGAAAAACAATTTACGATTGACAAAGAATTTGTAAAATTAAAAATCAGGATCACTTGATGGATTCTGTAAATTCTTCAGTGCCATCTTTAGTTATTACAAGTATGTCTAAACCATCACCACTTGCCGAATCTCTCAAAGCTGCAGATCTGACTGCATGTTTTGCCAAATCAATTGCCTCATCCTTACTCATATTTGGTTTAAATTGTGGATCCAACACACCTAATGCCATTTCAGCCCCAGTTCCAACCGCAGCGTATTCATCAGGAAGAACTGAACCTAAAGGATCAAGAGTATACATTATTGGTTTGTCAACTACACCACCAACAATCACTTGAGTCAATAATGGGAAGTATCTTCTTTCATACATCATATTTGACATCATTTTAGCAACAGTGTTAGGAGGAACATCTCTTTTGATATCCATTTTTCTAATTTTTGCAAGAGCTGAAATTTGTAAAGCCAGAATCTGCATATCGGCCACCAGGCCAGCACAAGTCGCACCAACTTTATCAGTAATAGGAAATGTTTTTTTCGTTGATTTACTTACAAGGAAATTTCCAAACGCTATCCTTTTCTCGCTGGCAAAAACTACACCGCCATCAAAAGTAATTCCAACAGCAGTTGCACCAGGCATATACATTGACATAATTCAAATAATTTTGCCGCATAATAAAGGGCTTTCTACATTTGACGTGTAATTCATGGGCAAAATAATTATACTAAAAATTTCAGAAAACATCGTTGACTGCTGCTGAGATTAAAGAGAAGATCCTAAACGATGTTGTATTCATCGGTTTGAGATCAGCTGTAGGTGTGATCTTTATACTTCATGGAATTTCAAAACTGGATCCAGGATTTGCAAAGAATTTACCAAACATGGGACTTCCGGCAGAAATGGCAATTCCAATTGCACTCGCAGAGTTAATTCCCGGAATCTTGATAGTGTTAGGAGTTCTTAGTAGATTATCAGCATCATTAATTTCAATAATTATGTTAGGGGCAATTTTCATTGTTAAAGGTGCTCAGAGCATAACAGGAAAAGGAGGAGTGGAATTAGATTTGATTTTACTTGCATCAGCACTTGTAATTATGATAGTAGGTCCGGGCAGAATATCACTTGCACAGATTATCAAAAAATTACCCAGATGTCTTCATTAACTATTTCCAAAATTATCCATAATCAAGCACATGCACTTTGTTGTTTTCTTTAGCAAATCAATTCTAGCAAATTCATTAGGAGAATGAATTCTAGAAAACATGTATGTGCTCCCTATTGAAATACAGGGAGCATTTAGTATGTCAACAAAAGGATACATAGGCCCAGTTCCAGCATTTGAAACATTTAGAATGGATTTGCCAAAGGTTTTGTCTGCAGCATCCTTTACCTGTGAAACAAATGGGTTTGAAGAGTTTGTTCTGGCAGCTGCCTCACCATGAAAAACTTTGACTGAGACGTCATGAAATCCATTGGTTTTCAGATGATTTTTTAATCTCAATATCTGTTTTTTTGGGTTCATTTTAGGTATCAAGCGAAAATCAATTTTTACTAAAGCATCACCCGGAAGAACAGTTTTAGCACCATCTCCAGTATATCCAGAAACAAACCCCGCAATATTACAAGTAGCGCCACCAACTAAGGCTTTTTTTGCATCCATTCCTGTCTTGCCACCTACGAAAGATTTGATTCCAAATTCTTTTCTAAATACATTCTCATCAAAGGGCTCTTTTCGAATTATTTCCAAATCATTTTTTGAAAAAGGTGTAACATCTTTGTACCAATCCTTTATCAGAATTTTCCCGTCATTGTCCCTAAGCGTTTTGACTACCTCAATTAATCGCCATGCAGGATTTTTTATTAGAACCGCCAAACTAGAATGAGCATCTCGAATTGATTCCCTTACAGATAATTCAACAAAGAGGAGTCCCTTCATTCCAAGACCAATAATGGGCCTATTTTTTGCATCCACATATCCAAATTCCCAAATAACACCATCACAAGAAAATTTTTTTTTGTATTTTTCTAAATACTCTTCAATGTGTGCACTGCCAGTTTCCTCTTCACCCTCAATTACAAATTTTATGTTACACGGTACATCGCCTGTTGTTTTAAGACATGCTTCAACAGCTTTAATTCGTGTGATCAATTCACCTTTGTCATCAGTTGCACCTCTTCCAAAAATCTTGTTACCTTTTCTAGTACCACTGAATGGGGGATAATCCCATAGATCAAATGGTTCAGCAGGTTGCACATCATAGTGATTATAAAACATCAAGGTTTTTGACGAATTTTGTTTTGATTTTATCTCCCCATACACAATTGGCGCAACACCTTTTTTTAATCTCAAAATTTCAGATTTAACTCCAGATTTTTTTAATAGTTTATGAACCAATTTTGCACATTCCTCAATACCCTCATTTTTTGCAGAAATGCTAGGTTGGTGAATTAACATTTGTAAATCTGTAATCAGACTATCCATATGGGCATCTACATGTTTTAGGGGATTCATGTCAGTCACACAATTTTATCAAACGGCATCATAACACCAGGAATTTCTTCTAGCAAATCCATCGAAGTCATATGCAACCCCAGTCTTTTTTGGGCAGATTCTCCTGCCAGTCCATTGATGAATGCTGCTGCTGCTGCAGATTCCAAAGGATTTCGATTTCTGGATAACAATCCTGCAACTAGTCCGGAGAGGACATCGCCAGTCCCACCAACAGTCATTGCAGGTGTTTTTTTCTCATAAAGATAAGTCGTAAAACCATCAGATATTACATCAGTTGCACCTTTTAGTAAAACAGTGATTCCAAATTCTTTTGATTTTTCTTCTACAAGTTTAATTCGTTCAACCATAGAATCATAAGGAGTCTCCCCAAACAGTCTCTTAAATTCTCCAGCATGCGGAGTTACTACAACATTTTTGTTTGCCAAAAGTGGTAAAACTTCAGGAATTAAGGCACTTGCATCTAAAGATAATCTAACATCTCTATCCAACAAAGACTTTACAAAATGCAGTAGAGCGTTTCTTTCCTGAATTGCAAGTCCCATTCCAATCGTGGCAGAATGTAAATTGTGTGGCAATGCACCAATTAATTTTTTTACAGCGCCTAAAGTTAGTTTTTGATCAACTAAAGGAATCACTATAAGATTGGGAGAAATTGCACGTGTTGGCGTTACATTGACTTTGGGCACAGAAGTATAAACAAGATCAGTTCCACATTTCAATGCAGCAATTGAAGACAAAATAGGAGCTCCATGATAGATATAACTTCCACCAACAACTAGAACAATTCCATTATCACCTTTTCTAGATCTTGAGTTTCTTGCAGGAATAAATTTTTCAACAATAGGCATAGATAGATTTTCTTGCACCATACAGCATATCCTAAAAAATAGATGAATAAATCTTATTTTAAAGAATTAATGAATCATTAAGATGTTTTGTGAGTGCTTTTTTTCACTTGTTTAACACCTGTCTTTTTTGTTGGTTTAGTGGCTGTCTTTTTTGTTGGTTTAGTGGCTGTCTTTTTTGCAGTTGTTACAGGTATTTTTTTAGTTTCAACAGTAGTTTTAGATTTTTTGTCAGATTTTCTTGAATCACGTCCAAAAAAGGCCTTTCTAGCAAAGCAAAGATAGGTAGTATGTCCAATTCCTTGAAATGAGTGCCTAGTTTTTCCCTCCCTAGCTTCAATGTTTCGTATAATGTGCTCTGTTGATTCTATATCGGTAAACTCATTTTCAATTAGAGCAATAGTCAATTTTTCTAATTGGTTCATGGTAGGACAAATAGCAAATATAGATCCGCTTCCTTTCAGCATCTTCCTTACTTGTGGAACTACAACCCATGGATCACCTAAATCAATGAATGCCACATCCATATCCTCTAAAGGCATCTTTTTTGCAGTTTTTAGATCCAAATTGTGTTGGGTTACATATTTTGAAACTCCTGCTTTTTTGATATTTTTTTCTGCAATTTTCATGAAATTTTCATCGACATCAAAAGTGTAGACATGGCCTCGAGGTTTTACAATATTTGCAACAAAAGAGGTCAGGGATCCACTACCAGTTCCAATCTCTAAAATTTTTTGGCCGTCTCCTATTCCAGATCTTGCAACAATGTACCCGATATCTTTAGGATATACAATTTGTGTGCCATGCTGGATTTTCATAACATAGTCGTACATTGTAGGTTCCAATAGATAGACATACTTGTCCTTGTTTGTAATTAATCTAGAACCGTATTCCTTACCAATTGCATCAGAGTGTTTGATTACACCGATATGAGTATGAAATGATTCTTTTTTAGATATTTTTGCAAGCCATTTTTTTGAGTTGTTATAGAAAAACAATACAGGGGAATTATTCTTTATTATGGTCATATAATTTGCCCAAAATTTTTAGATAAGAATCTACTGATCAAATTCAAAGTGTTATTTACTTTAGAATCTTAAGAATTGCGCTGATGATTATATCAACGGGTTCTCTCTGATTTCCTCAAAATTGATGAACATTGCCGAATTATGAAGCTGTTTCTTATTTTATAAAGAACAAAAGTTCAAGCCACTATACATGCCCACTAATCTATAAATCAAATGTAAAAATGAGATGATTTTGTGTTTAAAAATTTAACAAAAAAGTGATTATTTTTGGCTCCGATTTTTTAACAAAAACATAGTCTTAACAGAATTTATGAGTCAGAGACATCTTACGGTGTTAGCTGGAAGAGCCCAATGCTCACATAAACTAGTTAATACATTTTAGAGTCTCCACAGTAAAGGAGACTGACTTTTTTTCCAAGATAACAAAAAATGATTGGTCTAAATTTAAAAATCACTTATGAGGTAACTCCACAACAAACAGTATTTTAGTGCCAATTAGAACACCAATGTAAATTGACAGAGTTGAAAGTAGAAGGTTCAGGCGGCTACATAATAGCTGACTTGACAGACGAGCAGGCAAAAAAGGCAGATTTGGGAGTTGGGAAATTATTTTTGGCCCCAATCGGAAAGATTGAGATAGAAAAAATGTCCAAACATTACTGTAAAGTTTGTGAAACTGAATTTGATAACCCACCAAAAATCCACCTAGAAGAAAACAACAATGAAGAAATTGCAGATAATTTGATTCTGGTGGAGAGAGGACAATACACTTGTGAAAAATGCAGTGGAGTTATTGGAGAATACAGAGTGTTTAAGAAAAATGACGAATCAAAAGATATTGGAAAAGCAAATCAGTCTGAATAATTCCAAAATTTTCACCATTTTAATCAATCTAGAAAATGCGCATTCATTAAATAAAGCAATTTTTTAGAAATAACATGTCAAATCAAAAGTGCGTATCATGCGGAATCGGTTTCTTTTCCCCAACGGGTTCAGACAAATGTTCCAAATGTGCAGGAAGCGAATCACAAGGGCAAGAAAGTCATGATTCCTGTGGTTGTGGACACAGCCATTAGTTTCTTTTTTCTATAGCATGCATATATTGAACAAATAGCAACCAACCTTATGACAAAAACATCAGAACAAATGAAAGGATTAGTTGAAGATTTTATCAAAGTTACAAATATCAATTATGAAGATCAAACAGAGAAAATTAGAGAAAAAAGCAATCTTATTGATTGGCAATTTCATGTAGGAACAAATGTGATAGTTAGTAAAAATGCAAACAGAGAAGATAGAATACACGTTAACGTTAACATGAGATTTTCGTCACAAGATGCAAAGTTATTGGTTATGAAAAACCCATCATTTTCCAAAGCAATCATGGAGATTAGTGAGATTTGCACGACATGTGGGGTTGGCCATCAATGGATAAAAAATAACGAAGACATAGTTGGTTTGGCAATATTCTCACATGTCGATGAACAAAAACTAGATAGAATTGCATTTCATAGTACTTGGGACAACGTATCAAGAGTATCAAGCCACGTTCAAAAAATACTACGTTCAAATTTTAATGGTTTTTCGGCACAAAATAATTCAACGGACCAGACAATAGACAAGTCAATGTACGGATAGATACAGATGAAGATGTTCAACTGAATCGACACCGAAATGAACATACACTAGTAAATTACATCACAAAACGAAATGATTTCTTTTGATCACAGGGTTCTAAGCGAATACCGAATAAAAATTGCAAAAATTGAAACACTTGCCAAGGTCATATTGACTCATCCAGAGCCTAAAGGAGAAGAGGCTAGAGGAGCTTCGAAATTTCTAGACGTCCTAATCGATGAAACAGACAGATTCTATGAAAATAATAGTGAAATTTTGTCAAACCATGGAAAAAGGCCTCATGACCGTTCCCGATTAGAAGAGACAAAAGCATGGAATGAGAATATTGAGCGTTTTTACGAGAAAAATCCTCGTAGAAGACCCAGAAAATAATCAAACATTAATTTCATTATTGAATTCATGAAAATTTCTGATGCATTTGAAATTACATATCAAAATTCCAAAATGAATTTGTCCCTACATTAGATTTGTAAAAAGTATTTAGAATACAGGCGATTTTGGAAATAATTCTTTTAGTCCATCCAAAGTTAATTGTTGTAAAAGGGGTTGTCCAAACTGATAAGTCTCACCCCATGCTTTTTTTAGATTTGTTAGCTTTTCCTTGAATATTGTTTTATTTTCCTCTGATAAGTTAGGTTCCTTATCAACTTCAAGAATCAATTCATCTATTTTAGTTTCAAAATTTTGGACATTTATTTGTCCAATATGGATTTGGCTAAAAGATTCAACATCAGTTAGTCGTTGTACAAAATTAGGATTAGCATAAGTTTCCCCCAAAGAAGTA
>JAOUAE010000208.1 GCA_029861085.1 Candidatus Nitrosopumilus sp.
CGTCAAGTTTAGCATTGTTATCATACCTCCAAAATTCTCAGAAAAAACTAAAGAAAGTAAACTTCTTGTTCGTTCTTTTAGAAATATTTACAAAGTTGCAGGGCTGGGAATTGCAACTGGTCTTTCGGGATTATTGTCGTTGTCTCAATTTAAAAACAAAACAATCTATGTAGATGATTCTGCAGGTGGAGACTTTTCGCCTGTTGAAGAATCTGCCAAGAGCATAGAATCTGTCCCGATTGATGATTCAGTACGTTCACTCCCAGCATCTGCACCTATGGTTGCTGAATCTGAATCACAAGATGTATCTCAACGTAGCTTGGAAGTTGTAGAAACTATGGTTGATTCTGAAATGTCTGTAAATTCTGATTTGTTTTTACCTTTTGTAATGATTACTGTGATTCTGAGTGGAATTACTGCATATTATTTATGGAAATTAAAAAAAACTAATTGAATTATTCCAATGTTACTTCGATTGTAACTCTTTTTTCTTTAGCTCTTTCTTCTCCCGGATATTTTAGATAAGAGATTTTTTTATTCAATGTTTCATCTGTAACTAATTTTGCATTTCCAATGAATACATTGTCCTTATATTGAATTTTGACTAGAGGATTTTCCAAGGCATTCTGAAACCAATCCCCATCTGGTCTGTGCCTTGAAAAATAAATTTTTTCGTTATAATTTACCGCTCGAAGCATTACTGAATGCTCTTTACTTGTTTTTCTTCCTTTAGTAATTAGAATTGGTCTGAATAGTTCTTCTTCTATCTTCATACGTAATTTTCTTCTGTCAAGTAATTTAACCTCATTGATAGAAATTTCTGATATTTGATGTGATAAGCAAATCTGTTTAATTGGTATTATGTCTGTAAAACTTGAAGGAATGCCTGCCAATATGGCTACTGCTGATACTTTTACTGGAAAAAAAGTAATTGATAGGGAAGGAATCGAATATGGGAAAGTTAAACATATTCACATTAACCAAGATACGCTTGCCGTATGTGGTGTAACAATCCATCAAGGATTCCGTAGGGACTACTTTCTATCTGAGGATTATATTGACAAGTTTTCTAAAGAAACTTTGCTTCTTAGCAGACCTCCTGTAAGAATTGGAATTTCCGTAACTGATATTGATCGTCACAAAATAGGTAAAGTGAAGCGATTACACAAAAATTCTGATACAAATGAATTGGAATCAATAGAAGTCAGAGATGGCTTAATGCATTCTAAAATTCTATCCAAATCTGAAATTTGGGGTGTAGGGGAAAAAGTTATCTTAAGGATGACTAAAGAAGAGTTCAAGAATCTTGAATAATTTCTTTTTTTAAAAAAACATTTTTTGATTAATCTGTTCGTTTAGAACATACTGTACATACAGGAATTCCTTCTTGAACCGTTACTTCCACATTTGATGAGTGGCATTTTTGACATAATCCTTTCATACAACAGCTTTTCTATTTTGTCTTTAAATTTTTTGCGAGGATCTACTAGACTAATACTTAGCAATTTATAATTGTCAAATGCGATCAATGTGTTGTATTCCATAGAGACAAAATCTCTTACAAAATTATTTGGCGATGTGATTGCTGTAAATGATATTTCCTTTTCAGTTGAAAAAGGTGAGATCTTTGGTTTTTTGGGACCTAACGGTGCTGGGAAAAGTACGACAATGATGATTTTCACAACTTTGCTAAAACCCACATCTGGGCAAGCTTTGATTTCTGGATTTGATGTGAAAACAAATGCAAAACAAGTTAGAGAAAATATTGGCTATGTTCAGCAAGAATCAACAGTAGATGAGTATCTTACTGGACGAGAAAATCTTATACTGCAAGCAAAACTAAACCATATTCCAAAAAGTGAAATAAACAAAAGGATTGATGAGGTTTTGGAATTAATTGAGCTTGTTGATAAACAAGATCAGGCAGTTGTTACATATTCTGGTGGAATGAGAAAAAGATTGGATATTGCAGGGGGTCTGCTGCACAGACCAAAAGTATTGTTTCTTGATGAGCCTACAGTTGGACTGGATATTCAAACTCGCCGAAAAATTTGGGAATATATAAAGAAAATTCACACAGAATTTGACATGACCATATTTCTAACTACTCACTACATGGAAGAGGCAGACAAACTATGTGATCGAATTGGAATTATTGATGGTGGAAAAATCCAGGTGATTGACACACCA
>JAOUAE010000209.1 GCA_029861085.1 Candidatus Nitrosopumilus sp.
CATACTCAATTGCATCACATGCTGAGAATAGAGATTACTTTGAATTTGTGATCAGATGGGTAAGAAAACCACTTCCAGGTCGTGTAACGACAGAATTATTCTATCTAAGTGTTGGTGATGAAGTAGCACTTGGAGATCCAACAGGGGCTGCATTACAAATTAGCGATACTTTACCTAACGGAGTAAAAGACAATAGAAGAGTAATTTGTGTAGGTGGAGGTACAGGATTAGCACCATTTATTGCATTTGCAAAACATTTCCATGACGTTAACGATAAACGAGAAGTAATTGTACTTCATGGTGCAAGTTATGTGGATGAATTGAGTTATAAACGTCTCTTAACAGATTTAGAATTAGAAAGTGAGAAAAGAGGAAGAGACCAATGGAACTTTAGATATAGAGCAGCAATAAGTAGGCCAAAAGAATTCTTCAACAGATCATGGAATGGTCATGTGGGAAGAGTTGAATCATTTTTCAAGCCTGATAAAAAAACAGGATTATCACCAGTAGAAGAAATGGTAGGAGAAGAACTAAGTCCAGATAACTCAATTATATACATTTGTGGATACCAAGGAACGATTGATGGAGTTATTGGTTATTTAGGTCCAAAAGGATTCGTTACAGAACATGAAAAGAAGCCAGACGGAAGTTTTGGAATCAAGTTCGAATCATATGGATAGAGGCATTAGAAAACAAATAGTTAGGTTTTCTTTTTAACGTTCAAAACATATTCCCCTTAGAGACTATACATGTGTGCATTTTTATATTGATAATTTTTTCCAATAGTATGGCAAAACTCAACTGTAATGATTACGGGTTTGAGTGTGATTTTATAGCTGAAGGAGAGATGGAGACAGTTATAGAGGATTTTAGAAAACACACTGATGAAGAACACGGAATAGATTATTCTAAAGAAGCTATTACCCAATTCCTCTTAAGAAAGCAAGGGTTGTAACAAAATCAGACATCTAGCCTTCTCATTCTAGCAGATAAAACTGGAAGTTCTTTGTCAATTATTTTCTCTACTGCAGGGACGATACCAATTCTAGCTTTAACACTTTCTTCATAGATTTCTGCAATTTGATCTCTGAACAACAATTTGATTCCAGGAAGTGCAGTTATTCCCTCATCAACAGTCCTAGGATCAGATAAATCTAAAATCAACGTACCTTTTTTCTTTTCTTCCATTACCAATCTAATTCGATCAAACGTGATTAAGAAATAATCAGATGTAGTTGCAACAAAAATTATATCATATTTATCAAATCCTGCTAAAACGTCATTAAAATCTAAAGGAGTTCCTCCAAGAATTGTTGTGAAACCAGTAGCACGTTCAAGAGTTCTACTTGCAACATCAAAGGAAACACCTTTTTTATTCAAAGTTTTTGCAAGCATTGCTGCAGATTCACCAGTGCCAATTACCAATACTTTCTTTTTGGAATCAAGACCCGCTTTTTCATCAACAAGTTTTACTGCAACATCACCTAATGAAACAACGTCCTTTGAAATTCCTGTCGTATCCCTCATTCGTATTGCCAATCTAATTACACTTTCAAATAATTTATTGAGAACATTACCAGATGCTCCTGAAATTTTTGCTTTAGCATGGAATAAAACAATTTCATCAAGGGCTTCTTGTTTTCCAACAACCACAGAATCTAATCCAGATGCTAATCGCAATAGATGCAAATAGACATCGTCGCCTTTATAGACTTCAAGTGTTTGATCAAAATGATCAATATCAATTTGCTCCAAGGATGACAAAGAAACCCACGTATCTTTAATTTGATTTAACACGAGAGTTTTACCTTCCGCTCTTCTTGCATCAGGTGAGTCATCAGTTTCAATATTACTTACAGTAAAGATCTCAACTCTACTTGTTGTTTGAATGATAATACATTCCTCAACTCCAGGGATTTTTTTAAATTCTGCACACGCTGCATCAACATCTTTGAAAGTAAATTTTGATAACGTGTGTATAGGAACATTTTTGAAAGTTACTCTTGCATTCATCACATCAAAAGATATTTGACCCAACCCATTCACCTGTTATGCTTTACCCTTATTCCTTCCGCCTTTAGCTGTTCTAAAAACATTCATTCCAATATAGAAATTTTCATGTAATGATTCTAAGTAAGTAATTTCATTCTCAGTTTCTTTGATTTCCTTTTCAGATGCATCTGGAT
>JAOUAE010000210.1 GCA_029861085.1 Candidatus Nitrosopumilus sp.
AATGGTCTAAATGACAATGATATTAAATTAATGAATAGTGAAGAATTAGAAAAAATTGAACCTGAAATAAAATGTCAAGCCGCTCTATATGTTTACAGGGATGCTTCTACAGATTATTCCACACTTACTGATTCAATAATGAAAGACAGTAAGGAAAACGGTACAAATTTTCTGTTAGATACAAAAGTAACTAAAATTAAAAAAGAAAATGACAAATGGAAAATAACATTAAAAGACGAACATGAAATTTATACAAAATATCTAATTAATGCAGCAGGTGGAGAAGCTATAGATATAGCCCATAGCACAGGAGCTGCAAAAAACTTTACAGATGTGCATTTTAGAGGAGAATACTGGAAAGTCCCAAAAGAATACAACAATCTGACAAAAACAAGCGTGTATTCTGTACCCGAATTTCCAGATTATCCATTTTTAGATCCACATTGGATTATTAGAGTAAATGGAAGTTGTGAAATAGGACCAAACGCAGTTCCCGTATTTAGTCCGTATGGATATGATAAATCAGAAAATATCAAGGAATTCATTCCAAAGGTGCTGGAAATGCTAAATTCTGGAGCAAGAAAAGCAGTTTTTGATAGACAATTTCAAGAACTTGCAATAAATGAAATACAATCATCAATGTCAAAATCTGCAATGGTGGGCAGAGTGAAAAGATTCTTACCAAAAATTGATGCAAACAAAATTACTGAGAAAGGCACCGCAGGAATAAGATCATCAGTCATTGACAAAAATGGAAAATTTGCACCGGATGTGATTTTAAAAAGTGATGAAATGTCATTCCATATCTTAAATTATAATTCACCAGGGGCCACAGGGGCATTACCATTCTCAGCACACATTGTGAGTCTCCTAAACAAAGCAGGATTACTCAATGATGAAGATCTAGATATGCAATGTGGTCCATGGAAATTCACAGAAATTATAGAAAAATTACAAGAATGACATATTCCAATTAGAAAAACAAGATCAGAGCAATATTCAAACTGAATTTATGAGTAAATCTACCATAAAATTTGTTTCATGGAATGAGATAAAGTTATTTTATTTTGTATCGAAGTATTGCTAAAACAGAGTTATTGATTTCTAATCGCTCAATTATTTTTGGGGAAGTTACAAATTCAATTTTAGACGAAGTGCTTTTTGCGATCTCTAGCATTTTCATGATATTTTTGAATTTAGAATTTGTATGATAGTTTGCAGAAACAATTAGGGTATCCACTGCTCCAATTTCTAATGCTTTGTAAATTACATCGTTTCTCTTGGCCGTTAATCCTTCCTTAACTAATGTCTCATATTTTTCAATTAATTCTACGATGTATTTTCTTCTATACTGATACAAGTGATGAATTATTTTTTTATGAATATCACTCATGGGAGTTGAAAAGGACAAATTTTCTACAAATCGACATTTTTTAATCAATTCTGAATTAAGTTCATCATGAAATTCTGTTTTTGCATGACCAATACCTCCCAAAAGAATTAGCTCGGAATTTGAATCCATCAATCTCGCTTTATTTGCAATTTTCTTAAAGAAAACATGAATTTTGGTTTGTCTTGCTCTTAAAAATCGCCCCTGGCTTTGTCCACCTTTTCTGTGTCTCCCCTGTAAATCAATTCGAAGTTTGGATTCTTGTATTATCTGATTTCCATGAAATTTTTGTATCCTTGCGGATTTTTGATCAAGAGTAATCAACAGTACATCATAGTTAATTTTGAGTATATCGCGAAATGGTTTGATGTATGGTTTTTTACTTACCATGTAAATGTAAGGCAGTTTTTTTGAAGTTGTAATTTCTTTAATGTTTACTTTGCCATTCTTCATCCAGCCAAAAATACATAGAGTTTTACTAAACTTACCAGCAGATGTCAAATCATCTTTAAGTTCCACTATTCTTTTTTCAATTTTTGATTCTATTTTTTCAAAAAATTCGCTTCTTTTATTTTCTTGTAGCAAAGAAATCATTTCTTCACCCTTAGCATAAGGATAATAGATGGACACACATGGAGAATCAATTTTTTTTATTTCATAGAAAAATTGATTCAAAGATAACCATTCAGAGGAAGAAATTTCAGAAGATTCCAGATTATTTTTCACAAGTTTCATTTTTTTCTTTCGTAAAAAAACTAATGCTTTCATAGAAATTT
>JAOUAE010000065.1 GCA_029861085.1 Candidatus Nitrosopumilus sp.
CTCATACTGTAAAATCATATCTTTTACAGATAAAGTAATTTTCATGTCAAGTGACATCATGATCACCCAAAATCCATAAAGTGGCAAAATGATTCCAAAAAACGACAGTTCAGGTCTATCAAAAAATAATAAATAAAAAAAGAGTGGAGAAAACAAAAAAGAGTAAAACAAGACTGGAAGAATTTTTTGCTTTTTCTTACAGCCTGTTTTGTTGTTCATTTTGTCATTTTCTTATTGTGCTGTACTTGTTCTTGTAGAACCTAGTGGCAATGAAGGTAGAATCTTGTAAGTGACACCCTTGTAGGCGCCAATTCCTATGAATGCAAGCGCAATTCCCACAAGCAAGAAGCTATAGCCGTCTCCGATAATGGTCTTTACCGCATCAGTTAGGAATACAGAATCATCACCACAATGATTTGCAGTGATATCGCCAAGAATGGTTGCATCCTCGATACATAGTCCTTGCACGTTCACACCAAGTACATCAGGTACGATTGTTGCAACGATGATTACTGCTACCAGGGCCACCACCAGCTTTATGAAAAAGCCTCCAATGGATTCGCCTTCCTTCAGCTCACCGTCCTTTTTTCTAATCATTGAATAGTTATTCTGGTTTGTTTAAAAGGAGAAAAGATAATGTTCAGTCATTAGACTGTCACTACTGGATCATCACTGCCATCTACAGTTGCAGTGACTTGATAAACTGCACCAGGGCTTTTCTCCAAGACAAGTGAAATAACATTATTAGATTTTATTGCGTATTGGGATTGCTCTAGTTTTTTTCCGTCAAGCGTTATCATGACATGTTCTGCAAGGTTTTCTTTGCATGATTCAGCAAAAGATTGTTTTTTTGTAAGAGAACTGATCATCTTTTTTACATAGTTGCTGCTGCCATCATCATCATCATCATTTTGATTTTGTTTTGTTTTTTTGTAAAGTGAGACGTTGAGAGTGTTTTGATCAACAAGTTCTATTTCACCTGAGAATCTCTTGCACTCTAAAGGATTTTGTGTGTCATTTTCTTGCAGTTTGTTATTTTCATACTGTTCTTTTTGTTGTGTGTCTTTTTTCTTGAATAATAATAATGACTGTATATCTGAGAGAGCCTTGTTTACCAACCCATCATTGTTTTTGTGTGATTCTTCTTCTTGTATTGCACTTTGTGTAGCATCATTACCAATGTGTTGCTGTTGTTGTATCTTCTTTTTCTTTTCCATGTATTCGTACTTGACATAAAGTGAGGTTCCCCTTGTCAAAAGTATCAGGTGACTCTTTATCATCTGATCTGCAGCCATCACCCTGGATCCAATCAATCCAAGTCCCAAAAATATGGCAAATACAAATCCAGACATTATCAGATTGTCAGTGGCCATAAAGACTAGAAATGTCATCAATACACCTGAGAACAGTATGGCAGTCTGCCTGATTGAAACCTTGCCTATGGGAAGTGAAATTGACTTTTGGTTAAGTACAGAGTCATTTTCAAATGTTACCAAATCAATGTTTCTGGTGCTCATCTGAGATATGATATGTCATTTGTATAAAAGGGAGAATCGTTCAGATTCTAGTTATTGTCATCAGTCAGAGTCGTGATGTCAATGTGCAGTTTATCATCAAATGCAACAATCTCTTTTACTGTGTGCTGTTGCTGCTGTTTTTTCTGTAGTTTATTATTGAGTCCAGTATCAAATCCAGATTCTTTGAATTTCTTAAAGACTACAAAAACTGCAATCATTACAACCAACAACACTGCAAGTCCTGCAATCTTGGAATAGTCAACACTATCAAGTTGAGTAAGATTAGCATTGTCACCACCAGCTTGAACCACACCATCATCTACAACAATGTCATCTACAACAATGTCATCTACAACAATGTCATCTACAACAATGTCATCTACAACAATGTCATCTACAACAATGTCATCTACAACAATGTCATCTACAACAATGTCATCTACAACAATGTCATCAGATTGAACCACGTCGTCATCAGCTGGAAATGTTAATGCAATTGTACCTGTCTCTGTTGGCAAGTCAGAAACGATAATATCTTTTGGTTCCTCAAAAACAGGTTTCATTCCAATGTTGAAATTCTTGTTGTTTGCAAGAAACATCACTAGCTCAAACTCAAATTGTTTTTGTGGTTGCACTGTATGCACTGGACTGTAAGAGACTGCAGATAATGGAAATGGCAAGTCAGAGTATATTAAAAAATAATTTGTCACATTGTTATTGTCTTCTTTTATCATCATCTTCTTTTTTTTGTCATCAGATATGATGAAAGGATCAAAAATGTCAATCTCATATCCTACCTTAAATGCATCTGTGATGTTTATTGCAACTGGAACGTCCTGCTTGTCAATCATCATACGTATGCTGTTTTGAGTTACAGAGTATTCCCGGTTGTTGTCAAGTACTGTCATGTGTGGGTTTGCGCCTCTTTCATGCAGTGCTTCAGTTACCTCACCCCATTCTGTTTTCGTTTGCAATAGTTGTGGTTCAGGTGCAGTATACTTGAAAAGTGAAAACAGGGTTTTTTGCAACGAGTCAGTGTATCGTATCGTGTCAGGATGGATTGTGTCTGCTGATCTTACCTCAAAGATTTGCGCATCAACATGAAACACAGAATACCTGACGTCATCACTATTTGTTGCAGTAACATCACTAATTGCAGCCTGTACTACCCAGACATCACCGTCAATCAGGTTTTCATCAGAGTTTAGCAGGTTTACAAAGTCCATTTTTATCACATAGCATACACTGGAGTTGTGATTCTCGTTTCCTTGAGTAAAATAGTGATAGTTTGCAGCAGAAGTCTGTATTGCACCAGGATCACAGATCTTGTATGTGTATGAATCCCCAACTGAGAGATTCTTTCCAAGATGCCACATGTTGTTTTTCTGATCAGATACTTGTTCGCTGTAAGAAAGAGAATATGCATTTGGAATTATCACATCAAATGTTAATCCAATTACTAATACGGTAATCACAAACAGTGGCAAACATCTTTTTATTTTTTTCACAAAGGATTATTGTGATTTACTTAAAAGGATAAAAAAAGGAAAAAAGATTGCAAGGCGTTTGCAATAATTGTACGAGATCTTCCTTTTCATCATGCATCAAAACCAGATGTAATGCTGCCAAGTAAATAACAAGATTCCACTATCGATGCAACACCGTTCCAAAGTACCATCTTACTGTTCTGTACAGAATGTATGTTACAATCATCAATACCAAAAGAATCGACACAAAGTCAAACAATGTCAAATTGAATATGGAGTTTATTGGATTAGGGGATACGGGATTGAGCTGCTCAGGTATTATTTCTGGCAATATAATGTGAGATTGGCCGCCCCACATGTTGATTCCAACAATTTCCAGTTCGGCTAGCTGTTGATCCTGTGGAACTGAAATGTAACATGCACCACTTGATTTTACACCAAAGCATTCAGGAAGATCATCATGAAGAACATCGTTAATGAATAGTGATTCCAATACACCAAAGTTCTCATCATAGAAATATTTCAGCACCTTCATGTTGCCAGGATCCCTTTGCATGTTTAGTACGTTAGAGTCATCCATGTTTAGATGATAAAAGTAATCAATTGAAAAGTCGTACCAGATATGGTCAAACTCGTTTGTGGATTCTATAGAGCCGTTATCAGCAGTGATTGATATTGTAAATGGCGACAAGGCATCAAGTCCCGTAGTCAGTGGAATCGGCAGTACGCCGTCTTCAGTATCAAGCAGATACTTGTTTGAAATGTCAGTTACTTCATTTGGATCAAAGACTTGATCAATTGTCGTGTTATATTGGGTAAATGATGATAACACCCGCCTGGTCTTTTCAAGTGATATGCTTCCGGTCCCTTCTATTGCAAGATTGTCAAGAGGATAGATGTCATGGCCATTTACTATTACAATGTCGTTTCCTTCCATGTCAAGTCCTGTTATTATTTGCGCAAACCCGTCATCATCAGTGTCATAGATTACCTTGTCATGCACATACTGGTCAAGGTATGTGGTACCTGCAATCTCTTCTCTTGGTGTTATGGTTATCGAAAGGTTTACCGAGTCATCTTGCATCCCGTCTGAATCAACTGCCAACACGTTTACGGCATTATGGAAAAATGATTCCGGATACATGTACTCGTCAAATGTAAGAAATGATACTTCATGTCCTGCAAAATTTGCAGACTCCAAAGTGTTGTACACAGTAGCATTCTCATATCTTGGAATCTTTAGCACTGGATCCAAGACAACATCAAGCAAACCGTCATAGCTAAACTTTACTTTGCCATATCCTGCCTTTAGGAAATTGGCAGTACCGTGTTCTCCAATCTCATAGGGAATAATTCCAGGAAATTCAGTTGATATCAACTCGTCATCTATCTCTACTGATTTTCCAACAGGAATCTCGTTTGTTATTATTCCAACATGATTTGCATCATCCCATGTCAACTGGACATCTTCAGAGTAATCTGTTGCAATTGGCGTGGTACCGTCAATAAAGTCAAACTCCCAGGGGTCAGCCCCCCAAGTAGAATAGAAATAATCATTAATCTTTGAACGTCTGTCCTCATGGATGCCAATGGTATCATCAGAGTTTGCATCGGTGCTTTCGTTTCCAAAGTAGTGCAATGCATAACCTATCCTGTCATCAAAGGCAACCTTTCTGTCATCAGACAATACAGGATACACGTAACTTTCATAGATTGGCTCGTATTCCACTACCAACTCATCAATTGCATTGGTAAACTCGTCAATCTGCGGAACAATGTTGTATAACCTTGCAATGTATCTTATCTCATGTTCTCCAATGTCATCAAGTGAAGTCGCATTAAACACGGTGTTACCGCCACCGTAATCAAATGTTCCAGTCCATGGAAGAAATCCCGGTACCTCCATGGTATTGACACAAAATGCTGTATCACAAAAGAACTCGTCTTCCAACACTAGAGGATCGTGAATCTTTTCATATTCCACAAATATGGTTCCAACCCTGTCATTTTTGAACAGGTATGCCGGATTGTGAACCACGTTGATTGCATCCCATACGTAATAGGACTCATCAAGATTTCTAGATAGGTATCCTGCACTTTCAATAAACTCTTCTCCAACTGTCCACATGTCTACTGTCATGTTTGGCAGCCTCATTGGCACTGCCTGCGTTGCGCTTGCAGATACGGTATTCCAGCTGCAGTTCCATCCGAAATCTGTTTTATGACATATATACTGCTCTGCTATTGCCCTTTTTGACAAGGATACAGAGCCTGCAGCATAGTCTGACGTTATCACCCCAATCCCAGAATCTGACGTGCTGCCATATGTAACTCCCTTGATGCAGTCTGAACCGTTTGGAACAGTATTGTTTGGTGTTGATTGGATGGGGCATGGCTGCCAAAAGGAACCGCATCCATCCTTCCAGGTAGTTGTGGTATAGTCAAATGCATCTCCCGGATAGAATGTTTTGTCTGGGTTGTTGCGGTGAAATGCTCCATGATGTGCTGAATACACGTCAATCTGAACGTGTACAAAGCATCTCTCTTTTCTCAGGGTGTCTGTATTTACATCTCCGCTTCCAGCTACTTGATGAACAGTATACAACAGTACAGAATTGCCATACGAGTTTTGGATGTTGATTGGCATGAGAAATGTCCCAATAATTAACAGCATGATAAGACAAAATCCAGATTTCATAAAATGAAATGATTGTTTTATTAAAAAGACAGAAACTATTATTCTACTTTACTGGCTCTTGTAGAATGATGAAATCTTTTCTTCCAGTACAACACCACACTTTTGACAGATTAACTCCCCAGCATATTCATCAGTGATCACATTCCCACAATGAATGTTCTCTGAAATGTTGCAAGATTCCTCGGATGATTCCATTAAATGACAATGGAATTTTTTCATAAAAGCAAAAAATATTATTTTTATTTTGGCATGTCTTCAGATTTTGTCATCTCTGCTGCCAGATAGCTGACAAACAATTTCTCGTCCTCATCATCAAAGAGTATCGCATCTAGTGTTATTTTTTGGATGTGTAAACATTTCTCACATTTGATTCTCATGAAATTATACATATCAATAAGATAAAAGCAAGAATCTATTTCTGTCACAAAAAAATACTATTTCAAAAATAAAAAAAGAGAATTGATTTGGTGTTGTTACTATTGCGGCTGCTTGATCTTTTCCCAGATGCCAATTACGTTGCCTTCGGTGTCTGAAATTCTGGCATACAATCCAAAGTTGCCTACCGTAACCTTGGACATTACTGTCTTGCCGCCATTTTGTTCTATCTTCTTTAGGTGCTCATCAATTGACGGAACCTCGATGAGTATGACGGGATGCTTGCCAGTATCGTCTCTTTTTAGCAGTCCGCCATTAATGGCGCCAGCCTCTTTGGGCTCCATTGTTTGGGGATCCGTGTCAGTTGTTATTGCAGCATAGTAATCCATGTCCGGAAAGTGGTTTATCTGCCATCCAAAGACATCCTTGTAGAATTTTTGTGCCCGTTCGGACTCGTCAAATGGTATCTCAAACCATACTACTTTGTTCATTAGAACTCATTTCACGTGATCATATTAAAATTGGTTTGATTCGTCAGAGGAGTCTATACGCAACAAAGCAATCTCTTAAAGTCATCAGTACTTCTTTCATAATCACAAGTCTTACATATTTGCCAGCTTCTTTTTTTAAGGATTTGTAATGTTACACCGTCATATGATATACAGTGCATCTTTCCACTACACTTGGGACATTGTATTGGTATTTCTATTTCCATGTTGTATGTTGGAATAATTTGATAAAAGGGAATAGTAGAACTGATAAATCATTCATGAATTTGTTTTACAAAATAATACTAATCATGAAACAATCAAAAGCCTAGTTTTCTTTTTCTCAATTATCAATCACTTATTTTGTTGATTAATTGGAATGTTAAACACAGATGGTGATTACAGAATCATCAAATGATCATCAATTAGTGATCAGTTCAGGTCAATCATTTCTTAAACGGTCTGATTGCCTTGTAGGTTCCGTCTTTTAGCTGAATGAATAACGACGCATATCCGTTGGGATTCCCACGTCTGTATCCTGCGAAAATCTTTCTAAAGGTGTCTGGATTTTTTGGCCTGCAAATTTTGATTGCCTGAATCGGGGTGA
>JAOUAE010000211.1 GCA_029861085.1 Candidatus Nitrosopumilus sp.
AAATGGATCATAAATTCCTATTAACACCGATGGTGAATCCAATACTGAAACTAGACCATTAATCTTGATTACATCTTTGTCAGTGTATTGTTTTTGCTCAGTATAAAGTAAAATTATTTCAGGATCTTCAGAAGATTCAATTAAAATTTCAGAGTCAGAAGATTCACCCTCAATAACAAAATAATGATTTTCAGAAATTTTGCCATAGTCTAATTTAATGAGATATTCTCCAATTTTTTCATAAAACGGAGGGTTAAGAAGAATAGTTTTAGTAAATGTTTTTTCAGGTGAAATTTCTAAATTATTTGCAGATAAGATTTTTCCATCAGGATCATAGATACTCATTGCAATTATAGGCATTCCAATTTCTGCAACCTCTCCTGAAATAGTAAGAGAATCATCAACATCATTAAATTGCTTATCAAAGTTCACAACAAATGAATCAGCAAAAGCATCTGTGAAAACTAAAGGAGAAAGTACAGTTAACACTAATGTAATTCCTAAAACATATCCTAACACACAAAGAAAAACCTAATTTTCTATTTAATAATCACGTAGAAATTATACTTTTCATTCAACATTGATCAAAGCTGACATTGAAGGAGACAGTGCGGTAGGATCATTAATAGAATTCCAAACAAATGTTTCAATTTTATACACTCCAGACTCTTTAGGAATCCATGATTGAGAAACATCTAGACTTTGCTGAGAAGAAACTTCTCCCTGAATCCAAGACAGAGATTCGATAATATTTTCATCATTTTTTACTTGGAACATGTAAACAAATTTTTGTTTAAAATCATGCTCATTTAAGATAGTTCCAACTATTTGTATTTGTGAATTTTGTAAAAATGATTGTAAAGTATTTCCAAGTCCATCAGAGAAAGTGATTGGCGAGTTTTCGATTCGTTCTATTGGAGATATAGATGAATCAACTCTGGCAATCGTTTCAATTACTAAACTATCTGATTTGGAGTAAGGCTTTGGAATAGTGTGGTCATCATATTTTGCAAATATTTCATCTCCAGGAAGAGAATAGAGTCTATTTCCACTAGAAGGGGAATTCTGAGATAATGAAATGGTTGCAATAAAAGATCCTGAACTTTCAGATGTTTCTATAGCACTTACCTCAATTCCTGCAACATCAGAATCAGAAAAAATTTGTATCGGTAGATCATCTAGCGCTTCAGGATTCAAATTCATATCAACATCAACTACCCGAACTACTGCAGAATTTTCCAAGTAGAAAAGATCTTCAATAAAATTAATGGTTCCAAGATTCCAACTAACTGGAACAGATTCAACTAATACAACTCCATCTGCAAATTCAAATGAAATAGTTATTGCAGAATCTCTATCAACTTCTAAAAATCCACTTGTAGGTCCATTTCCACCAGTTCTAGGAGTGGTATCGAAATCTCCATCACCGTCAGCATCATGAGTAAAACCTGTAAGAATTACCTCGGCGGAAAAAATCCCAGAATTTACATCAGTTTCAGTAAATCGATAAGGTTCTAGAGAATTCTCAGATGTAGCAATTTTGATTGGATGTTCGCTAGTTTCTCCAATTGAATTAATTAGGTGTTTATCGGAATTCCAGCTAGGCGATATGATAGTTATTTTCATTTTATCAGTCCAAGAATAAACTGGCTTATCTGTAAAAATTGGGGAATAGGGATCATCATAGTCAGGTACAGTTTGTCCAAATGCTGGAAGGAGTAACAAAGAGAGTAGTAAAAATTGGAACATGTTAAAAATTATAATTTATTGAATTTAATGTTTGATGGATAGGGTTCTAAGATTCTTCTTCAGGTAAAGAAACTGCTAAAATATTATCTCCACGGAGTAAGATTTTTCCAAGTTTCTCATGTTTTTCATCAGAAATATCTTCTGCATTTTCCAATGTCAAATTCATATGAATGTCAAAATCTTTAAGCGTGCCCTGAATAGTTTTAGTATTTCTTAATCTAAGTAAAACAACCTTGTCTTTACTGTTATTCATCAATGTAGAAATTTCATCTGCCATAATAATCACCTAATTCTAATTTACTCCTTTTTTTTCTTGCTAACTTGCATGTATAAGTCAACAGTACCACTTCCAATTGGAATGTTACTTCCAACAATTACATTTTCAGTGATACCTTTGAGTTG
>JAOUAE010000066.1 GCA_029861085.1 Candidatus Nitrosopumilus sp.
TCCAAGCTTTATCAGCATCAAATGGAATTCCTAAAGAAGATGCCAGCATTTGTGCTGCAATATCTTCAGCATAGTCACCAGCCTGACTTTCATTTTGACCAAAAGATTCGTATTCAGAAAGATAACCATATCGGTTCTGATCTTTTGGTTGAGCAATACCCACAGATGCAGAACATACTCTATGTGGTTCATTTGTTTGATTTTTAGAATAAATTGTAAACAGTATTTGTCCGGGTTTAATTTTTTTCAACCCTTCTTTTCTTGAGATTAACTTTGCTTGTGGTGGAAATATGCTTGAAATTAAAACAATGTTAGTTCCTGCAATTCCAGCATCCCTTAATGCATATTCAAAACTAGTGAGTCTATCTTCATGAACACCCTTCCCTTTTGTAAGAAATAGATTTTTTGCAATTAGATCAAGCATTTATGAATTGAGAAAAGGGAATTATTATTTATACTTTAATTGGAAAAAAATTTCAAATATTTTAAAAAATTGTAACAAATGTTTTAATCAGATTTTCTTTTTTTCTTTCTCTTATCAGGATCCTTCTTAATCTGTGTCAAAAAGATAAATGTGAAAAATGCACCCAATCCAAAATTAATAACACCCATGAAGGTAACCATCATTGTCATAGAGGGAGGAGCTACAGCTAATCCCATAATCATCCCCATTATCCCAGTAGCATAAAACATCACCATCAAAACCTTAACTCGAGTCGGCTCAATGTATCGCATAACAAGTATCAAAATGAGGTTTTATTATAAACTGATGGTAAATTTAGCAGTTTTAGATAAAAATAATTTTCAAATAAACTACAGGTAACACTTTAAACCTTGAAAAATTTTATTTTATTTCGTGCCAATGTAGCTCAGCCTGGTAGAGCAATTGATTTGTAATCAATAGGTCATGGGTTCAGATCCCGTCATTGGCTTCCACCATTATTGTTACAACCCTACATCCCGTATATTCTTCCGTGCCTAAAACCAGTCAAGTATCAGAGCTCAAAGTAAGAAAAGACATCCATGATATGGACAAGCGAATTGAGAGAAAACTCAAACATATCAAAAACGAATTGTCTTCAGATAATGTGATATTGATTTTAGAATATTTTGATGCCATGAAGATGGAAACCTGTGACAAGATGGTTCAGGATAAGCACCTTCAATGCATCTACAAGATGACACAAATTCTAGACAGACACTGGAAAGATGCCACAAAGAAGGATGTTGAAAAGGTAATGTTGTGGATTATAGACAAATACATGGATGTCAAAGGACAAGAAACTCATGCATCATCAGATTACAAGAAAGTTTTAAAAAAATTCTTCAGATGGATGAAAAACGGTTACAGGAAAAAAGATTCCAACCAACTAGATCCAATTGAGATTAGAAACATCACAATCAAACAAATAAAGAACAGACTATCAAGGGAGGATTTGATTACAGATGATGCAGAAGTGTTTGGAGCTGCATTCTCAAGACTTGCAAATACAAACGATACGATGCTGATAGAATCTCCACCACGAAGGCCCTCAGGCATGATTTACAAGATATTTGAGATGTCCAAACTACGCAAAAATGTAGATGCAAACTATTCGATGTCACAGTTCAAAATTCATGAGATTCCTGCGCTAATGGAAGTAAAGGCAGATCTAATCAATCACGAGTTTTTGGATGCAGAGAGAGATTAGGTCCATTATATCCGATGTATTACGAGTGTGATTTTTACAATTTTAGCAGTATTTGACACAGACCAGAATATTTTCAGTATTCAGATTATGGGGAGGATACGTAAATATGAACATTATAGTATGTCTAAATTTTTCTATCTAAAATATACTATTTCAACAGGATCTATTGTCAGATTTTAGAACAACTTTTTTTCTTTTTTTGTCAACTATGAAACACCCGATTCTTTTAACAAAATTAAGCTAACTGAGAGTCATGGCAAAACGCTATCATTCTCCCATCACTTACCGTTTGCGAGAAATTCCGGTAAAGCAGATAAAAGTATGGAAGGATGCACAGGCAAGAAAGCTTGACAGGGAAGGAATTGCAGAGCTTGCACGCTCCATTAAAAACGAAGGACTTCAAAACCCGCCGATGGTGCAAAAGGAATCAAAAGATTCGTACCTTTTGATGTCTGGTCAAAGAAGACTTGCGGCACTGAAAAGACTTGGCGCAAAAAAGATACCAGTACTGCTACTCACTCAAGGTACAAAGTATGATTTGGATGATGCAAAGGCTGCATCGGTAGTTGAGAATTTACATCGAAACAAGATGAACACAAAGGACATGACATCTGCATGTGTGTTTTTAACCGAATCGGTGGGAAAAAGCAAGGCTGCGCAATCACTTGGAATCTCACTTCAAACCCTCAAAAAATACCTTGGATTTGCAGCCGTGCCCGACAGTTTGAAGAAATATGTTCCAAAGGAACTCTCTCGTGATGATGCGACAAGACTGTATCAGATCATTCCAAATGTATCCAAGGCAGTACAAATTGCAGAAAAGATCATCCCTCTTGATCAAAGGTTACGCAAGTTGTATCTGCAGACTCTGGCAAGAAGCTCAAAGATGTCTCACCCTAAACTTCTCAAAAATGCAAAGGCAAAATTGCTCCAGCAGAAAGTCACCATTGAGCTAAACAAGGGCAATGCAAAAAAACTGCAAAGTCTTGCTGCAAAAAACGATATGCAAGTGACAGAGATGGCAGACAAGATAATGTCAAGCTATTTGAAGAGAAAGTAAATTGAATGCAAAATATTCTAATTGAAAAATTTCTGTAGTAAACTGAATTAAAAGCAGAGTGCAGTTACGGTGTTGTGAAGTCAGAGTTCAAGATTCACGAGATTCCCGCACTGATGACAGTTTATGCAGGACTGATTAACCAGGAATTCTTGGATGCCGAACGGGAACGGCTGGGACCGTTATACCCAATGTATTACGAGTGTGATTTTTACAATTCTAGCAGTGCCCGGTACAAGCCAGAGTATTTTCAGTATGGGGATTATGGCGAGAATATGTAGCTGCAATGGCATTGTACAGATAATCTAAATTAAAATATCAATTCAAAATTTGTCATATTAAAAATTTAGTGCTTTAAAGGGAGTCTAAAGAAAAAATTATAGATTACATAATAACCAAAAACCATTACCCATGTAGCTATATTGATTGCTTGCCATAAAATAAGGTAATAATCAAACCATTCAGCCTTTTCTTCTAGCAGTATTCTGATCATCAAAACAAGAATAAGTACCAATTGTGACATTATCATTCCTGCAAATAATCTCAAGTTCCATCCAACATAAGTCAGGGCTCGTTTTTTTCCTTCAGAATCATGAGTTTTTTTAAGATTAAATCTTTGATTTAAAAATTCCCTATTTATCACTAACAAGGTTAGACTTGTTGCTGAAATGGCCACCAAGAAAGTAAGTAGATTGCCTGCATCAAATGGGAATAAACTCACCATATCTAATACTATGGCAAAAGTTTAGTTAAGAATATCTAAAATACAATATGAAACATTTTTTCTAAACAATTCTCAATTAATCTAATTTTTCAAAAATATCATTGCACAGATACATTTACGATGAAGTTATCATTTAGTGTAGAATTATTATGGTTGGATCGTGTAGCTATACAAGAACGAGTTAAAAATGAAACATTCGTAATGGTGTAGAATAAAAATGAAACAAATCTTAAAACGAAAAATAAATCCGGATTCTTTTGACCGGGAAACTGTTCTGATGGGTAATTGTAAAACCCAACTCAACTAGTTTTTTTAATTATGATTTAGTTCTCTTTTCTCATCAGAATTTTTTACAATCATTACCACGATACATCTACGGTCTCAATCTAGCATCACAAAAAGACTTCTTTAGAATAGCAATACATGAGATGCCATCCCCTACAAAGGAAATCCCAAAACCCGTTCCATTATTACGAGATGTTTATGCGTTAAACCACACCTCATTTAATAAGATAATTGAATGTCATACCAGAGCATTATTCCCAAAATTCCCACCCTCCCTGATGGTATTTGATTACACCAACGAGAGAACATTCACTGATATGATAATTAGATACTTTGGTGAGAACAGTAGAAAAATAAAACCTAAGATTTACCTTTTCTTTGTTTTTCTAGAGTTACCACACATGTACCAGTCGCTTTTGCCACCAGTATTGGCAAATCAAGTACATCACAAGCACTTTCATTTGTATTGTCTTTGTTTGGAGCAATCACCTTGTATGCTTCAAAGCTTATTTTTCTACTAGTTTTTCCTGCTTCGATAATTTTTCCTGTAACTTCGATGAAATCTCCGCTGTATACTGGAGCTAAAAACTCAACTTTATCATAAGCTCGAAGAAGGCCCTCATCTCCATCATATTGAATTGTTAATTCAGTAGCTAAATCTCCAAACAGATTAAGAATTCGTGCACCATCAACAAGATCACCGGCATAATGTGCGTCATGAGAGCTCATCCGTACCCGTAATTTGGTTTCTGGAAAAGAGTTGCTCATGATAACATTCTAAAAAAAGTCTAATGAAAGTTTTTTGATAGTATTATCTATGAACTTAAAAAAACACAATACGGGTTTTAAAGAAAAAAATTATTCTTCATAAAACATCCAGGATAATCCTTGAATGTCTTCCCATGTTGGTTTTACTTGGTTATCGTTATTTGTTATGACTTGGATATGTAAAATTCATTTAAAACCACCACCAATGATTTGTTCAGATCAATTGTTCATGAAATTTCTAAGAATGTTTTAGAAAACAGAGAATATGCATCATGAGGATGCCTGAGCAATTGTACTATTTTTTAGTCCTTTTTGGGAATATGCGTTCCTTGTTCCAGCAGGGACTCTTGCATTTTACATTTACACATGTAGAGAGTTCCTTGGTTTTGCTAGTCCATTCATACCCGCAACGATTACACTGGTGAAGCCAAATCTCCTTGATTATTTTCCGCCATCAAATGGTTAGTCAGATTGGTTGTAACCTAACCCCACTTGCAACCCCACACCGATTATGGTGACAATTATTGTTGCCTGTATTGGCTCGAGTCCGAATACGTCCATGATGGAATGCAAAAGTTATGGAATAAGGGAAGTATTAGGAAAAAAAGATTAGCAAAGTTTAGAATCTATTTTTTTCATTTCAGTTGAAAGAAATCCCTTTAACAAATCAGCATGTTTTTGCCTATCTGCTTTGATTGTCTCCCAAATCTTTACAAATGCTTCGTGGTTAGCTTTTTGCGCATCATCAATGTACAAATTGACACGATTCAAGAACTCTAATGTTTTTGTCAGTTGATGTATACAGCATTGTAAGAATTATCAGCTAGTGTTTTTTCTGCCATTAACAATTGTTGATTGAATCAGATACCTAAATCAGATACTATGCTCAGTATTAGAAAAAAGAAGAGATTAGATGAAATCCGTTATTTTAGCTTCAATTTAGTAGCCTTACTGATAATTTTGGAATGATCGGCTCTAGCACTCGTAGTCAGATAGAGAAGGTGCGCATCATCAAGCGGTATCACTATACGTTTGATCTTGTCATATTCGGCAAGAGCATACTTTCCTCTTCCAATCTTTTTTGAGATATTGTTTCTTGCTTTCCAAATGCTTGCAGATGATTTCAGTGATTGCAGACTCTCTTTTGTTGTTAAAAGATTTTTCACTCCTTTTTTGTGGCCGCTAGATTTCACTCGTCCATTCAAGTCAGTGATGGTGGCATAACGAATTCCGGGGCTAATTTTCATAGCTTGTTCCTGAAGACTTTGATAGTCCATAAAAGAACTAGGAATTCACTAGATGTTAAGGATTAAGAATTAATCACAGGTCTGGATGTTTTCTATAATTTCTTGAAAACTTGATCCTATGATTGTGATCTTGAACTAATAACAAATCTTTATTGCGGAATCAAACTTAAGCCTGGATTTGTATGAAACTATCATTATTCATCTTTTAATGCATATTTTTTATTTATTTTGAAGTTTTAGATTGAATTTTTGTTTGTAAACTTTGCTTCTAGGTTTTGTTCTTAGCATCATTCCACAGCAAGGGCAATGTCGACCATCCCAAGAAATGAAAATGCCACATTCGTTGCATCGTTTTTGCCCGTTAGCATATCTGTCAGTATGCAAAAACCACTTGGCCTTGAATCGCCCACAAATTCCTCTACACATTATGATCTCTCCATGATCATGCCTTCATTTTTTCTAATGGCTTCATAATACTTTTCTTTGTATTTTCCATTTCTGGGTTTTGATCGTAATCTATAACCGCAGCAAGGGCAAAAAAGTCCCTCCCATTGAATAAATATGTCGCAAAGATTGCATCGTTTTTGTCCGGCACTGTATCTTCCAGTGCCGTTTGGTTTTTTTATTTTGTATCTTTTACAAATTCCGTTACATGAAGTGCCCATCAAATCCCTCCGATATTCTGAGGCTTGAAAAAATTACTCGTAATCAAGACATAAACTGTTTTAGCCTTGGACAAATTCTAGATAGAACCTTCCACAAAAAAATTCTAAACTAAACTCATTGATAAAGTTGTACTTAGTTTCTATCGGTCATTGGCTGTCATTGTTTGGAAACCATTGTAAAAATAATTCCAATATCAGACTCTTTTGTACATAATTGGAACTTTTCCAAACATAACTTGCTACCCTAGTCCGGTCAACATAGAAGAAATTAACTTGATAAATCACTTGGAGGTTTTTGAAACATTTTATCCTCACTTCTGATGCTAAAATCAAAAAAAACTATAACGTAGTTACGGTTCCACGCCCAATTCTACTTATGATTGGTTCATCTGTTTGGAACAGCAAATTAAGTCACAATCCTCTTCATCACAAGGTTTCGTAACTTTGAGTTCAAGACCACATTCTGAACAAGTATATGCTTGACCCTCAGCCATATTTCCCATAGAATACATAAGATGGGATTGCTATTATAATTTTAGTGCGTTGGAATAAATTCGATAAAAAACCAAACAAATTGCAAGTAAATAATGATTACCAGTCTGCACATTCTGAATCATGTGGAAATGGACTCTGATCAAGTATTAGGAGACGGAATCAGTATGATTTTGCTCAATGTTGGAATGTATGTTGGGATACCTGTAATTGCAATAATGAGTATTAG
>JAOUAE010000212.1 GCA_029861085.1 Candidatus Nitrosopumilus sp.
CAAAACTATCTCAAAATATCTCAATTAACATTCCTTTTGTGAGTGCAAATATGGATACTGTCACTGAATCTTCTATGGCAGGAACTATGGCTCGTGCTGGAGGCATAGGAATAATTCATAGATTTTTAACGATTAAAGAACAAGCAAATGAAGTTCTAAAAGTAAAACGATCAGGCAGTGTAATGATAGAAAATCCTTACTCTGTGTCTCCAGATAAATCTATTCAAAATGCTATAGATTATGCTGAAGATAAAGATATTTCCGGTCTCTTAGTTGTTGATTCTAATTCTAAATTAATAGGAATTGTAACTGAAAGAGATTTACTATTTGCTAATCGAAATGACAAAATCCAAAATGTAATGACAAAGGATGTAGTAACTGCAAAGCTTGGTGTTACATTAGATGAATCAAAAGAAATCTTGCACAAACATAGAATAGAAAAATTACCAATCGTTGATGATTCGGGAATTGTCAAAGGTCTGATTACAAGTAAGGATATTACAAATAATGCTGATTATCCAAATGCATCCAAAGATAAGAAAGGCAGACCACTAGTTGGAGCAGCCGTTGGAGTTAAAGGTGACTTTTTAGAAAGAAGTGAATCTCTTTTAGAAGCAGGTGTTGATGTGCTTGTAGTTGACATAGCTCATGGACATAGCGAAAATGCAATGAGTACTATTCGTAACATCAAAAAAGCATTTCCAAACTGTGAATTAATTGCAGGAAATATTGCAACTGCTCAAGGTGCTGAAGATTTGATTAAAGCAGGAGTTGATGCAGTAAAAGTTGGTGTAGGCTCTGGCTCAATTTGTATTACTAGAGTAATTACCGGTTCTGGCGTACCGCAATTAACTGCAGTAATGGATTGTGCAAAAATTGGCAAGGATTATGGAATTCCAATAATTTCTGATGGTGGAACTAGAACTTCTGGCGATGCAACAAAGGCGTTAGCTTCTGGTGCTTCATCAGTAATGGTAGGCAGTATGCTTGGAGGAACTGATGAATCTCCTGGTACAGTTTTGACTAAAAATGGAAAACGATTCAAAGTATATCGAGGAATGGCATCACTAGCAGCATCTATAGGAAGAAAATCCAAAGAAACAGGATTGATATCCCTTGATGATGATCTTAATGATTATGTTGCAGAGGGTGTTGAAGCTATGGTTCCCTACAAAGGAACTGTAACTGATATACTAAAACAACTCACGGGTGGAGTACGTTCTGGATTAAGCTATTGTGGCGCTCATACAATACCTCAAATGCAAGAAAGTGCAGAATTTATCAAAATGTCAAGAGCTGGATTTGCAGAAAGTCAACCTCATGATGTTTCTTTAATGTAGGTAATTTTTTATGCAGTATTTAGAATAATCTCAATATGATTTCTAAAAGAACTATAATTGGATTAATAGTTGGAAGTGCGATTATTGCAATTGGAGGTTATTCTTTGATTTTACATATTGGAACAAATACTGTTAACGAAGATTATGTTGTAGCAATAGGTGATGCAGTACCTTATACAATTCCTGCTCCAAAGGACACTTCTCAACATTTGAAAATTGTTGGTGATGCTTTTGACCTTAAACTTTCAAGTCCGGAAAATGGATTACAGATTCCAAATACTTCATACAAAAATGAATTGATTTTAGATTGGACTCATCTAGAAGACGGTGATACAAGAATCTTAATTCAAAATACAGGTAATACAGAATTGTCCATAACTGGAGAATTAATCACAAGTTCTGATCCTATTTGGTTTACTTATGATCTTATGGTAATAATATCAGGAGTGGTAATTATTGGATTTAGTATGGGATTTACTTTGAGAAAACCCAAAGGATTTTAGTTTAATTTTGCAGAAGGGTATGAGCCTAAAACTTTCATAAAAAGCGTTTTTTGCTTTATTTTTTCTAATATTTCTGAAATCTTAGGATCATTTTTGTGTCCTTCAAAATCTACATAAAAATTGTATTCCCAAGTATTTACTTTGGTTGGCCTTGATTCAATTTTTGTAAGATTGACATTATTTTTGTGAAAGTTCTCTATAATTTTGTATAGTGAGCCAGGCTCATGTTTTATTGAAAATATGATTGATGTTTTATCATTACCTGTTTCATGACTGTTTGTTTTTGACAAAATTAGAAATCGGGT
>JAOUAE010000213.1 GCA_029861085.1 Candidatus Nitrosopumilus sp.
CATCCAAATTAATTGTAAAAATCAGTTGTGCATGTAAAATATTTTATTCTAATCTTTCTTGGCATTTTCGGATTCTTCCTCTTTTGCCTTTTCTCTGACACTTTTCATGACACAGAATTTTCGGAGTGTGTTGACTAGTCCCATAAAATATTATTTTCATTTCTAATATATCAAATTATATGAATTTCCATACTGCTGTTGTGTTGGTGGGAAACAAGACATAGACCAATGAATAAAGAGAGATTTTAGAAATTACAAAAAATCAATGATGTGTTACAGTCATGAGATAACAGATAACTTGGATCTTGATATTGCAATCATCGGAATAACGCCTGCCAATAATACAAACAGTGCAACCATTCCAAATTCGGGTATGACAAACGTACCGATTATTTCTATCTCATCAGTATCTTCTGAAAACCACACAGAAATTGTCCTGTCTGTCGGTGTTGCAATCTCATCAAAGTCGACCTCTTCTTCATCTACTAGAACATAAAAATAATCATCCATATCGCCTGTTTTTGCATCAATTATTTCACGCGGCAAATTAATTGAAAGTACTCCTTGTTCAGTTGCGTTCATCTTTACGATTAGTGAGTCTGATTCTGGATGAATGTCAAGTATGCTTCCTCCTGTGATGCTATAGTTTAGCGTTATTTCTCTGTCATCTATATTCATCACAAATTTGGTTGGCATAACTCCCGTCTTGTCTTCAATGTTTGAGATTTCAGTCACTGTATTCTCTACATTATCTTTGTTTTCTGAATATGTACTGTCATTTACCGTTATGACACCACTCATCCACGGATAAACGGTGCAAAAATACCCAAAAGTACCCACTACTTTGAACACATGAGAAAATGTTTCTCCTGGTTTTATCTGTCCAGAATCAAACGTTCCATCAGGTCCGTTTCGGGCAGAACCGCTGGTTATTGTGTGTGCAACAGAATCATCATTTATCCATGTCACATTGGATCCTTTGCTGATCTCAGTACTGTATGGGATGAAACACTCGTCTGTTTTCTTGCAATCTGGACTGGAAGAACCCGTCGGTATTTGTATTGTTTCTGCATAGACAGGAATGACTAGTGGGGCAATCAAAACCATCATTGCTATTCCAAAAAGCATTACCTTTGTCATTGGGTTCAATTAGGACCTACCAGTTGAAAACAAAAAAGGTTTCCAAACTGTCATTGTGTTGGGTACATGGCATTTCTTGTATTGCACTTTCTCCTTTTATACAAATGATTCATTCTTTTTTGTGAAACTAGATCTATTTGGTAAAAAATCAGAGATAGATGAACATGCCATTACAGTCAAAGAACAGACATCAAAGAAGCAGACACTACTAAAAAAGAAAAAAAGTTCAACTGACTTTGCATACAGTTATTCCATAATTCCAACCAATTTCATCAATCTGTCAGAGGAATCCCAGATACAAAGACTGGGCCAGTTCTTTGACATCCTGAATGTCATTGATGACAGGATAAAGATTACAATGTCTAGACGAATAATACCAATTACGGTTGAAGGTCAGATCCAAAACATGCCAGTAATGCAGGTGCATCTGCAATCACATGTTCCACTGGCCGACACCTTGGAGCAAAATAGACTGGAATATATCGCAGGTGTCAAGCCACCTGAATTCAGGATAAACAAAGAGCATTTCTCCATGATGGAACTCGTTGAAGTGATTCCAGAGGATACAAACAACAACAATGATGATGAAACTAATACTGGAGAGAAAATATTCTCAAGGACCTTTACACTTGATGGAATACCTGCAACTTTACCTTATGCATGGATTACCCGAATCTTTGATATCTGCTCCCAGATACAAATGTGGTACAATCCCCTTGACAAAGACGAGGCAATAACTCGAATGGTCAGATTCAAAAACATCATCTACGATGATGCAAAATCCAACAGGGTAACATCAGAGTTATTCAAAAGAGCAGACGATGCTGAAAATTCTTTGAGAAAAGACACAACCCGACTCTATGAGGTTGTCGTAAACTGCACTGTAGTTGGAGAAGACAGAAAATCCCTCAAGGAAAACTGCAAGACATTCAAGAAACACCTCAAGAGATATGGCGGACATTTTAGCGCAGTCTCTGCAAAGCAGGCATCAATGCTGT
>JAOUAE010000067.1 GCA_029861085.1 Candidatus Nitrosopumilus sp.
TTTAATTCCTTGACAGATTTTTCTTTGAGTTTTATGTTGTTTCTCCTTGCAATTTTAAATAACATTTCAGGCTCTAGAGTGCCTTCAATATGCAAATGTAGTTCTGCCTTTGGAATATTTTTGATGAATTTCTTTATCGTGCTATCTTTGGGTTTGTCAGAATGTCTGGACACTGTCTAAAATCATTGTTGTAAAATATAAAAACTCAAACATTTTCAGATTTGAACAACTACTGTCCTAATTGTACTATGAATATTGGATAATTTTTATCTCAAATTTTAATTTCCACGTGAGTATGAAAACAAATCAAAGAACAAAACTAAATTAACTGTAGAAAAATACCAACATCTTATCTGTATTATGGATTTCAGAATGGAGAAAAGGTGAATCAAATTAATTTCAATAATCGGAAGTGGAAGAGTGGGTTCAACAATTGGTTTTCTTGCTGCATCTCACAGTATCGATGATGTAACTCTAATCAACGATCCCAAAAACAAAGCAGTGGGAGAGGAATTGGACATATCAAATACAGTTCCTGAAGATTCCCAATTTTCTGTAGTTGGAACTGATGATATCTCTAAAATTAAGGATTCTAGAGTTGTTGTAATTGCAGCAAGTACTGGCAAGCTCAAAACAAACAGAATGGATCTTCTAAAAAGCAACCTGCAAATATCTAGAGATTTTGCAAAAAATATTCAAAAATATGCGCAGAATGCAAAAATTCTGGTCATAACAAATCCCGTTGACATCATAACCTATTTTGTACAAAAAGAGTCAGAATTACCAAAAGAAAATGTAATTGGGTTGGGATCAAACCTTGATTCTAACAGACTACGCTATCTTCTTGCAAAAGAACTTGATACCAAACAATCCAACATTCACGATTCTTTGGTTTTAGGAGAGCATGGAGATAATATGGTGCCCATATTTTCTAGAGCAAAATATGGACAAAAGTTAATTTCAGAATCATTAAACGTAATCCAGAAAGAAAGGATAACAAATGACTTGAAACAGTATTGGGCAAAAATTGTTGCCATGAAAGATGTATCCTCAGTATTTGGAATATCAAAGATCGCATTTGATGTGATTGATTCTATTTTGAAAGGAAATGAATTGTCTATGCCAGCTTCGGTTTTACTTGAAGGAGAATATGGAATATCTGATGTTTGTCTTGGAGTTCCATTGGTTATTAGAAAAAATGAAACAACAATTCAGGAGATTGAACTTGACAAATCAGAATACGATCTACTACAAAACTCTGCCAAATTTTTGAGAAAGCAAATCATGAAATGTTAATTTATCCTGTAATTTATTTAAGAACAAGCCATTGTGTATGCATACATTTGATTTGTCACTAGATTAGACAAGGAGAATTTTGAAGTATATAATGCAGCAATAAAAATAGAATCTGAATCAGTTCAAAAAAATTGAGGGATTGCAGAGAATATACGTATTGGCTTTGGTATCAGTACAATAACATTGCTTACTGCAAAAGTTTTCAATCAAAATTAATTCGTAACAGTTTTTTCATAAACTCAATATTTTGTCTCGTTATTCTAAATCTGTGGTCATGAAAAATTGAATCTCATACAATCTTACAAAAAATATCATACATGCAAGACAATCTAGATTTTATCAAAGATTATAAAAGAATCAGTATGATTCCACATCATTGAAATTTGAAGATTTTATCATAGGTCAGACATTCAAATCCAAGATAATGATTACCGAATTAGAGTTTAAGCAGTATTTGTCATTTGCAAGAACAAAAATTCTTTTACATGAAAATGCAGAGATAGCCAAAAAAGAAGGGGTTAAGGGAATTTTAATCCCAGGTAGGTCAATAATTGCACGTGCAGAAGGTATGATGACTCGACTAGATGCTTTTTCGGATTGCATATTCCTTCTTTATGGCATGAATTGTGATCCAAGCTGGGAGAATCGTCATAGTAGATTTATTGACAAGGTATACGCAGGTGAGGAACTTGAGGTGAAGTACATCATCTCTGATAAAAAAGATGCAAAAAATAAGGACTACGGCATACTTGGCATTGATTTTGAAATAACAAGGAGTAAAGATAACAAACTGGTTACGGTATCACGTAGAAATTTGTATAGGATTAAGAAGTAATTAGAAATATGTAAAAATATTTCTGATTTGAGTGAAATTATATAAAATATGACAAATACTTTTTTGGATTTCTAACTATTTTTCTTCTCAAATACTAAGGTATTGATTTTAGCCAATCAATTTTTGAACCAGATCGAACTAAAAGTAAATGAAACAATTCAAATCACATTTTTTATAAACTTGATTTTCCATAATAGGATTGTGTCCCAAGTCCTGTTCATCTTGAACTTCACTAATACTAGGTAGGAGATATTTGAGACTGCGACAAGTGCAGAAAATAACATTATTTTATTATAGCAATCTGTGTTCCTTGATTGTAGTGATTTTCTATTTCTGCAGTAATACAAACATCACATTCCTTTGAAAAAAGAACAACAACATCTGAACCGCCAAATAAAAAGCGTCCGAACTCATCACCTTTGTTAAGATAATCACCTTTTTTGACATCAAGCATTATAGATGATACTTGTGCCATTCCAATTGGAAGTACTGCAACAAGTCCTTTGGGGGAATCAATGACGATCAATCCTCTCATCTGTGTAAATTGATATCCAGTATCATCCTGTAAATAAAAATTCTCAGTACTTTTACATACATTACGATATACAGTAATTCCATTTTTCATATATACATCAAGATATGCTCTACCTTGTATTACTCGTGCTTCTTTTATTGTTCCTCGCACAGGAGTATGTAATCTGTGGTAGTCATTTACACTAAGGAAGCTATGCATGAACATCCCTTCTTCAAAATCAGATTTGTATGGGCTGTCTTGTAAGAGCTGCTCTATGGACCATTCTAGATTTTTTGCAATGATTTTTGAATCTTTGTTTATTTTATGCCCCACTACAGGAGTACAATCTGCAGGGGAAACAACTACATTATCATTTCTCGGTTCGGTAATGGGTCTGCATCCGGGTTTAATTCTTCTTGCAAAAAAATCATTAAAGCTACTCCACCCTGATTCTGGAATTACATAGTCATCAATATGATAATCAGGATCACCTTCAAATGTTTTGATATGTTTTATTGATTCAGGAGTGTCTAAAAACAATCCCCACGCTTTTGCAAAGTTAACTATCCATTTGGAGAGAGGTGTAATTTCCCTATCCTTGGAACGTATGTCTCCCTGAAGTTTCTGTACTGGGTATTGGTCAAGAATCCAATAGAACTTACAAAATTTGTGATAAAGATCGTCCAGGTGATTTGGATTATTAGGAGACTTTATCTGAGGAACCCATTCAAGTAATTTGTCTAACCATGCAAAATATTGGTCAAGGGTTTCAATTCGTGTATTGATATATAATTTATCAAATTGATTGGCAGATTTTAATGCTTGATCAAATTTGGATTGCCAGTCATTATCATCTATCAGTTTTTTTAATTCTTTGATTACATCATGTTTAGGTTCATAATTTGATGAATTGTTCATATTTGTTGAGCTAGAATAATGGTCATAAAAAACTTGACTTGTTTGTTCAGTGTATTGACAAACGTTTTATTTGAGAATTATGGTTAAATAGAAAAAATTTATTGATTGATAAAAACAAGTTTTTCTACATCAAACAATCCTTTATCACATAGTTTCAATTTTGTAACAACTAGTAGTGACATAAATGATAATGTAGTAAATTAGGATTGTAACGTGGTTCCTAATTGTTTTGCTTCTTTTTTTATTTTGGAATATTCTTGTGCAACCTCATATCCATCTTTATCACTCATGAGTCCTACTATTGATAACGGTAAAACAGTTTCAGCATCAGATGCAACGGCAAGCCTCCCTTGTTTTGTACGATCAGATTTACTGCCTGAGAGATTGAAGTATCATCCACACCAACTACAAGGATATTATGAGAATCATGAGAAACACTAAGAGTAATTGCTCCTTTTTTTAATCCAAATCCTTTGATAAATGCTACAGCAGGGAATGCATTAATATATCGATTTATTACACTAATCTTAAAAATGTCATTCTTCGTAATTGTTTTGATGTTTTCTTCAGTTGTACAATCACCATAAACCATATCCTCCTACAGATATTATACAAACAACCAAGATTGTCACTGCCAATCCATTCCAATTGAAGCTTTTGTCTCCGACTTCAACACCCTTGTTTTCTTGCATGTAACTTCTGAAATTGTCATGCGGTACATTCTGAAACTGTCTGAGATTCTTCATTGTATGATGCGGATAGTCCCTTGGTTTTCTGTCTGGTCCTCTCTGACCTCTATATCTTGTAGTGGCAGTTTCTTCTTGTGTTTTGGACATCTTTCCGGTATTATCTCCGGATAAATCATCTGTTGATTCGATTTTTCACATGATTTATTTTCAGAGTCCATAATTGCAGAGTATCATAAATAGAGAAAATTTCTTTCAATACTTGTGAATAAGAGAATTATGGTTTGTTTGGATGATTCAAAGCACTTCCTACGGGGATTAGCCGCAGCAATTTTGTTTGCAAAGCAGTCTGATGCCATAATCATCGGTGTACACAGCGATACAAGATTTAGTGCATTTTCTGCAGTTCGTACCCCCATACTCCCGAGAAAAAACCCCAAATGAACTCCATTTTTAGAGAATACCTTGAAAATCTCCTCTTATTATGAAATTAAAGATCTGAACACCATGTATTGAAGACAGTTGATAGAATCTATAATGCCAGAATAAACTATCCTACGAAGATTATCTTATGCCAAGGCACTTTACAATGTTGCAACAATTCAATTAACACCACTAATGATAATCATAATTGAATTTAATAGAAATTTCAATGTACATTAGTTATGGTAACTATAACTTCAGATGTAAAGAGAATGATGAATGCACAAAAAATGATATTTGTAGGTACTTCAAACAAACAGGGGATCCCTAACGTTTCTCCAAGAAGTTCGTTTTATGTTGATGCCGATGTGATCTATTGGTATGAGATCTTTAGACATAAATCTTATGAGAATTTTATGACAAACAACTGGGTAAGCGTAGCAGTAGTTGACAATACCGAGTTTTCTGGATATCAGTTAAAGGGCCACATAAAGATAATCGCTGACAAGGAAAATTATTTTTATGCTGACACTAGAATTTCAAAAAATCTTCCAAAGAATCATGAAGGGTATGTACGAAAATTAATCTCAGAGCATGATGTCAAGATAATTCAGTTTCAACCACTTGTATTGTATTCTCTCAATCCTATAGAATTTGAAAAAGCACCGGGCTTGTTAGAATCAGACGTAGATGTAGACAAACTGCCAGAACTTGAAGAGTTTTCAATGTTGGATTATTGATCATGTCTCTTAGTTTGGCAAAAGATGAACATCAAAGGCTTGTTATGAAATTAATGGACTATTTTGAATCTATGGGATTGACAGTTACTTGTGCTTGTTCAGGAAATGTAAATTGTGAAACCATAAAAAGTTTCGAACCAGATGTGAGAGCATTTGACAATAACACGGGGTTACACTATATCGGAGAAGCAAAAACATGTGACAACCTAAAAAGTGATCATACAAAAAAACAGTTTCTTGAATTTTCAAATAGAATCATGACAGGAGAAAAATCTCACGGTGCGGATGTGCCTTTTTACATCATAGTGCCAGAAAATTGTAAATCTCATCTTTCCAAGGTACTAGAAGAGATTGGTTTGTCAAAGAATGACAATATTCACATAGTTTGAATGGATTCACTTCAAAAACATGCGAATCTTTTTCAATTTTATAAGGAATAGAATTTTGAAAATCAAATGTGAAAAAAATAAGCAACTTTAATTTCGTTATATTAGTATTTATTTCGTGTCAATACCTACTCATAAAAAAAATCTTTTAAAAAATAGCGTTATAGCTGCATGGATTATCTTAACTGTCTTTTTGGGATTTGTTTTGGGTTTTTCAGCTCCTTGGCAAGAATTGATGGGAGACAGTCCATTTTCATCCCTTGCTACAATTCATGGAATTTTTGCAACTTTGGGAGTAATATTTGGTTCTGCAGCAGGATATCTTGGATGGCGTTTATTGTTAGGGCATTTGAGAGCTTATAGGGATCTCAGGATCTTATCTACAATTTCATCTGTTTTAGCAGTCCTTGCCATAGTTACAGGTAATTGGATCTATACAGCTTATCGAGGTTCTGGGGGACCACGAGAGTTTTTTATATCTACATTTCCGGAAATTCATGAAGTTTTTTTTGAATTTAAAGAACACATTTCACTTTTTCCACTTCCTATCGCTATAGCTGCTACCTTTATCCTTTGGAAGTATAAGGATGCAATACCTTTTGATGAAAGATTACGAAATGCATTAGGTGTGATGATAGCTACGGCTTGGACCGTTCTGATGATAACATTTGTTCTTGGAGCGGCAATAACAAAACTTATGGCGGTATGATATGACTCAAGAAAATAAAAAATCCAAAATGAAAAATGGCATTGCTGCTGCTGCAATGATCTCATCAATGATAGGAGTATTATCATTATCTGTATCTCATACACTAAGTGTACTCTCCCAGGAATCAAAATTGATGATTCATGAAATTGGAAAGGTGTGGATTCCAGGAGCAGATGCAATCGGCCCATACAGTGGAAAAGAAACAATCATGCTTATAGGATGGGGAGTTAGTTGGATTATCCTACATTATGCTTTAAGGAATAGAGATGTCAAACTTTCATACTATACAATTATTTTTATGATTGGGGTTGGTATTGCAATTTTGTTAGTCTGGACGCCATTCGTTCATCTGATTACAAATCAAACCTAATTTTTAATTTTTTTTTATTTCAGTATGATTTTTACACGTAGGTATGTTAATTACTTGCTTAACTATATCTCTTTACACGTTGTGCTTCCAATCCAATTTGAATCAAGTATTTTATTTTAGAAAACTTTTTCAATCTGTAAATTGTTAATAAATATAGAAATTAATATGAACAAAAAATTTCAACGTGAGAATATGAAACAAGTAAACTATTTTTTGCTTGTT
>JAOUAE010000011.1 GCA_029861085.1 Candidatus Nitrosopumilus sp.
ATGTTTTAGAATACAACGTTCGAATGGGTGATCCTGAATGTCAACCAATTACAATGAGGATGAATTTTGATTTGTATGATTATTTTGTCGCATGTGTTGAAGGTAAACTATCTTCATTACCTTCGGCCTCTTGGACGTCTCAATTTGCTGTATGTGTTGTATTGGCATCAAAAGGTTATCCTGCATCATATCCAAAAAATGATGAAATAACAGGATTTGATTCTATTGCTGATGGTGCAATTGTTTTTCACGCTGGAACAAAAAAACATAATGATAAGATTCTCTCAAACGGTGGACGTGTTTTGGGTGTTACTGCATTAGGTGATACTTTGGATTCTGCAATTACCAATGCTTATAGTGCTGCGGAAAAAATTGTTTGGTCAAATAAATATTTCCGAAAAGATATTGGGCAAAAAGGCCTTTCTTATATTTGAGTTTGAAGCATTCTATCTTCTGTCACAATCCAGTCGATAATTACATCGTGTTCTGATTTTGGGATATTTTTTACAACTTGTTTTTCCAAAGTTAAAGATATTGTGGTTACTTTATTTTCTACCAAAAATCTATCGTAGAATCCATGACCATATCCTAACCTAATTCCTTTTGGAGTTATGCCCACGGTAGGAATTAAAATCACATCTAATTTGTTATCTACTTTACAGTCATCTTTGGGCTCCATGATGTCGAAACTTCCCTTTTCTAGGCTTGAAAAATCTACAATTTTTCTAAATTCCATTTTGTCTCCTATCACTTTTGGCAAAAAAACTTCTTTTGCATTACTAAGTAATTCTTGAATGATGTCTTGTGTTAAAATTTCACTTCCTATTGGATAATACACTCCAATCTTTTGAGCATTTTTAAACACATAGATTTTCTTTAATCTTTTTTGTATTTTCTCACTTGCAATCTTTAACAAATCAAAAGATGTATTGTCTCTTTTTTCCAAAAGAAGATTTCGAAGTGGTATTTTTTTAGAGTTATCTTCCAATTTGACTACTCAATGATGCTGCGGTAATTGTATTTTTTAATAGCATGGCAACTGTCATTGGACCTACTCCTCCTGGAACTGGTGTTGCAAATGATGCTTTTTGGATTATCTGATCATAGTCTGAATCTCCAACCAATTTTTCTTGGAATCTTGATATTGCAACATCAATTATAATTCCACCTTTTTTAATCATCTCTGGTGTTAAAGTGAATTTGTTTCTGTCTCCTACAGCTGTAATGATAATGTCTGCTGATTGACATAGTTCTGTTAAATTCTTGGTTTTAGAGTGACATGTTATGACCGTTGCATTCTTTTCTAGCAATAAATGATAAAGTGGTTTTCCTACTAGATTACTTCTATTGATTAATACTACATTTTTCCCCTCCAAACTGATCTTATGATAATCAAACATCTCCATTATTCCTGAAGGGGTACATGCAACTAATGCCGCTTTTTTCATTGCAAGTAATCCTGCATTATATGGAGTTAAACCATCTACGTCCTTTACTGGTGAAATTCTTGACGTGGTTGTAAACTCATCTAGTTGTTCAGGTAAAGGAAGTTGTACTAAAATTCCATGAACAGAATTATCTGTATTTAGATTATCAATAATATTGTTTAATTCTAACTGGGTAATGCTTGCATCTAGTTTGTGGTCTTTGGTTGCAATTCCTACTTCTTGACATGCTTTGTGCTTATTTCTGACATATGTTGCTGAAGCTGGATTATCTCCGATTAATATCGTGGCCAAACAAGGGTCTATGCCTTGAGTTCTCAGCTCTTCTGCAGCTTTTTTAACTCTATCTTTGACTGATTGGGCAATAATTTTTCCATCAATCTTGATACCTATCATATTCTGCTTTTGATTTGTAGATATTTAATTCTTGGAATTCTTTGATGAAAATATTCGAAAAGAAATTAAGTGGCTGTTTTTGTAGTCGTGACATGTTTGTAATGATAGCAGACGTGCAACTCAAAGAAGGTGCTGAAGATGATTTCAAAAGCTGGTTTTCTGAATCAAATAAAGTACTGTCCAATTTTCCTGGATTTGTATCGAGACGATTTTTAAAATCTTCTGATGGAAGCTATAGGATTGTTGTAGAGCATGAAAGCAAAGAAACTTTTATCAAAATGCATCAAAGTCCTGAACATGAGAAAATTCATCCAACTGGACATTCTTTCATGAGTGCAGATCCACAAAGAAAAACATACACTGTAGCTGCTGAATAAAATTGAAACTAGAGTATGATTTAACTACATACCTTGAAAAAGTAAAAAACGGCAGTTCTTATTTTTCTACTTTTATTAATAAAGACAGTTTAGCTGCTGGCATTTTAGTACTTCAACCTGGTGAAGAAGACACTCAAACACCTCATGATAGCGATGAGGTATATTATGTCATTTCAGGTACTGGATTTTTGAAAATCAAGGATAAGGATTACAAAGTTTCAAAAAACAAATTGTTTTTTGTAGCAAAAAATGTGGAGCATTTTTTCCATGGAAATACAAATGAACTCAAAGTTTTGTATTTTTTTGGCGGACCTGACTCCTAGATTATTGTAGTTCTTCGTCCAATAACTTTGATTTTTTTTCTGGCAAAAAGATTTACTGCTTCAGGATAAATTCTATGTTCTTCTTTTAGAATTTTTGCTGATAGGGATTTTTCTGTATCTTTTTCGTTTACTTTGACAACTGCTTGAATTATTACGGGACCTGTATCCATTCCTGTATCGACAAAATGTACTGAGCATCCTGAATATTTTGCTCCATATTCCAATGCTTGTTTTTGTGAGTTTAATCCTGGAAATGCCGGCAATAATGATGGATGTATATTGATAATTCTATTTTTGTATTTTTTTACAAATTCTGGACTAATAATTCTCATATATCCTGCAAGGCACACAAGACCGTTTTTTGGAGTAACTCCATGTTTTGATAGAATTGAAATTATTTTTTTATCATATTGAGCTCTATTTCCTTTGAATCCTTTACTTTCTACTATCTCTATGTTGACCCCAAACTTCTTTGCAATTTTTAAGCCCTTTGCATCCTGTTTGTTTGAAATAACTACTGCTGCATTAATTGGAATTCTTTTTTTCTTAATTGCTTTTAATATGGACTCCATGTTGCTTCCACGGCCTGAGATTAAAATTCCTAGATTTAGCAACTAGTCAACACTAGATCAATACTGCAATTTATATCAAATTCGTCCATTTTGATTTTTATTGCCTAGACAAGTCAGGATGACAAAAAATGGAATTCTGTGTGAAGTAAATGAAAAACGTGTCTATTTAGATCCAAAAAATGGCGATACTAAGGGAATTAATTTTGTTTCTCATGCCCATTCTGATCATCTTCCTTCAAAAAATGGTGGTACGCTACTGTCTTCTATTGAGACAAATGAAATAGCAAATCTACGTGGATTTAAGATGGAAAACCATGTGGAATCGCTGGATGATTTTTCTCTAATTGATAGCGGTCACATACTTGGTGCCAAAGGATTACTGTTTGATGATATTTTCTATACTGGGGATATTTGTACTAGGGATCGTGGATTTCTCAAAGGGGCAAAAATCCCTCAATGTAAAACTCTGATCACTGAATGCACATTTGGATTGCCTGAATTTGTTTTCCCTAAACTTGAAGATACTCTAAAACAAGTAAACACATTGATTTCTGAACTTTATGGAAAGGGTGTACCTGTAATTTTAATGGGATATCAATTGGGCAAGGCCCAAACAATTACTCAATTCTTTAGTCATTGGGGGCCACTTTATTTTCATGATTCGGTAAATGACATGAATTTGCTTCATCAAAAATTTGGAGTAGATCTTAAAAATGGGATTGGTCATACTGAGGCTGAAAAAAATGGTTTGTTGGAAAAAAAACCTTGGATTATGATTGCCCCTCTAATGTCTAGTAAAAATCAATTTGTTCAAGACATGAAGTCAAAATATGGCGCTGTAACTGTTGGATTTAGTGGGTGGGCACAATCAACTAGATTTTCTTTTGGACGGCGTACCGATTATTCAATTCCAATGAGTGACCATTGTGATTATGATGAATTGGTGGATGTGGTGATACAATCTGGAGCTGAACAGGTTTACACTATACATGGTTTTGTAGATGAATTTGCAGAAGATTTGAGGAGAAGAGGCATTAGTGCACAACCTTTACTTGAAAATTCTTTAGATGATTTTATTTAGTGAATTCATTACATTCACAATCATTTACTAGACACGTTTCTGCATTTCTAATGTGATCATGTGAGAAATGTTTACATTTTTCATTTTTACATATTCTTCTTTGTGATTCTTTCTGTAACACTGATTGGGCAATTAAATTTGCTTTTTCTTTTGAATATCCTTTTTTATCCATATAGAAATGAACAACTCTGTTGTATAGCAAATCTGGATTGAATTGTTTTTCTAACATGAGGGATACCTGGCTTTAATATGTCATAATTATATTAAAAGATCATGTAACAACAAAACATTGGAATTTTTGAAAACTTGCTCCGACCTAACCCAACAAAAAAGTGGTACTAATATCAATTCAAAAATTAATAATAATGTATTAAAATCTCAATAATATTAATCTCAATAATATTTCTCTTACGGGAGTCCAAAATCCTAACTTGTGGACATATTTCTCATGGTTAATGGATATATGATTTTGATATTTTCTCTACGACATGAGAATTAGGGGTGTGAATCACTGACATGGTAAAAAATAAGAAATGTGATTGTGGTCATTCCAAAAATGAGCATATGTTGACTCAAAAAAAAAATATGTCAGTATTGGATATCGTATTATTTCATGACCGGGTTGCAACTCTACAAGAGGGTGGCAGGAGAATGCATGAAATGCCATTGTCCAGAATACAAACCTCCTAGTAAATTTAATGCCCGACGGGGGTGGATTACACATTACGAACAACAAAGAATGATGTTCCTGAAAAAAGATGTATTAGATGTGGGCGACTTTTAGTAAATCATGAAAATATTGATCATTTGTTTCAATGTGCCAGAACTCCTCTGTGATGTGTAGTGATACAATGATTGATGATCCTAACAGTGTTCATATTGTAGTTGGATTTGAACCTGATTTCTGACTAGATGAACGGATGCATATTTTGTTTTGAAATCTCGATAATCATCTATGATGGACCTTCTTCAAGGTGTCTTTGTTTTATTACAATTGACAATTAATTTAGTTACTATCTGTTATTACCTGCTTTTTTATTTGGTATGAAAATGGCTACAGCTAAAAAAGTTACAAAAAAGAAAAGCACAGTAAAGAAAAGCACAGCAAAGAAAACAACTGTTAGCAAGAAACCCGCAGCAAAGAAAACCGCTGCAAAAAAGAAAACACTATCCAAATCTGATGCTGCAAAGAAAGGCTGGGTAACGCGAAGAAAGAACGCATAGTCAAACCGTTCAGTTAATCAAGAATTTCTGAATATTTTTTTAATTATAAAGCAGATAATCTAATTTATCATGTAAACTAATCCTGCATATAATGCAAATATGGAAATATGTAGAGTGTTCTGTGACACTGATGCTAAATGATAGTATTCGGTCTGCACTATGTCTACAATGTGATAGGAACATGTTTACGTTCAGATCATCTCACTAAACCTCTTTCGTTAAACAAACGTTCAATTTTTGCATGATAATATTCTTATTTCAGTTTCGCCTAATTACGATTCAATGATGGCAATGACTATTTGGAAGTGTCTTGGATGTGACTTCACTTTGTTTCTGGATTCCAATGTCTCATTTACGATATGTCCAACATGTAAAACCATGATGATTAAAGTCTAAACCTTCTTTATTTTTTGAATCTTCTTGAGATTTGCAATTTTTCATCTCATTTACAATATCTCTATTTAAGAAGCAAAAGAGCATCAAATCGTGAGATTCTTTCTGTTTTTGAAAATATTCACAGTTACAGCTAAAAGTAATCCTTGCAGGACATAGCCACCCACAATTAACACTATAGCATTTCCAAGAGGTTCAAATGAACTCATAATTTCAAGGTGCTTTGGAGATGCAGTGTTTCCAATGATTACAATTATTGCAATCATCATGTTTGGAATAAGCACATATCGTAATCTCCAAAATGACAATGCAGTCAAGGCAACAAATGCTGATTCTAACACTATGGCATTTGTTAGAAATTTTGGGTTTCCTATCTGAATGCCAATTACGCCAATTACACTTATTGAAAATAAAATTACAATTATTGTTTTTTGTTGTTGTAAATGCATTGTTTTCAAAATTTATCGAGATGATATTAGATTAACGATGAATACTCTCTATCTGTCTTGATTTAGCCCTTGATGTAATGAGTAACGATCAAAAACCAATTTGATGGTTCTTTTGGAATTGATTGTGGTGTCCAGTCTCTGCTCAAATATTAAATATAAAACTTCAAAATTTTTGTTTATTTTACAAGTTTTTTCAAAATTTTTCTATTATTCAATATTGAATAAATTTAAATGATTCAAGGTTAATGATTTTTTAGTGGTCTGTTTAAATCTCATTATTTCATAACACCGTTTATGGCCTTTAGAAAATGCGCCAACTGTGATCAAGAGTACAAAGATGTGTTTAACGTTAGAACTTGTTCAACACAATGCGCCGTTGAGATCTCACATTGATCTCTCACTCTTTTTTTAATTCAACGATGATATCATAACAAACTCATGAATCGATAAAGATTAAGTTTCCATAAATTTCAGAATTTTTTAGGTGTTATTATTGGACAAGCAATGGTTACGGATAAAAAACGGACGAAGTAAGGGGTGCAAGGATTGCACAAATCACAGATGTATTCCAAGTAGTTGTAATTGTGATTGTCATAAACAATAATTTTGAATCTGATAAATTTTGAAAATTTATCTTAAAATCACGCCTATATCCATCAAATTTGTATGTGTGGCATTAGTTACAATGTTGCCTTTTTGTTTTTGAAAGAACCGTCCCGAATCACTATTTCTAAGAAACTCTTTCATTACATCCAAATCTATCTTGATGTTTTCTGTAATAGCTCCTGCAAAATTAGAATTTCCATCAATTCCATCCGTACCGATTGACGCAATGACCATTTTTTTTAATTTTTGAGTGTTTTTCAACATTCTCAAAACCAATTCCTGATTTCTTCCACCCATTCCATTTCCGAGGACTTTGACTGTTGTCTCTCCTCCAAAAATAATACAAGTTTTTTCATTCTCTGAAATTTTTTCAAGAATTTTTATTACTGCTTCTTTAATGTTTCCAAAAACCTGCATTATACAAACTGTATATCCTATTTTTTCAGCTGCTTCTTTCATAGCTTTCAAACAATCATTATTGTTTGCAATGACATAATTTTCAATTTTAGTTTTTTTGGGCATATCTGAACTTTTTTCAATGTTAGCTCTATCTTCTAAAAGTTTTAAAACTTCTGAGGGCATCTTCCATCTTATTTTGTATTTGTCTATGATTTCCAATGCATTAGCATATGTTGTGTTATCCATGTATGTTGTACCTGATGCAATAGATGAAAGATCATCTCCTTCAACGTCAGACATTACCAAACTTACTCCCTGGCATTTCATGTTTTCAACTAACTTTCCTCCCTTAATTTTTGACAAGTGTTTTCTGATGCAATTGAATTCTTGGATTGTAGCTCCTGATTTCAACAGTACATTTGTAACGTGAATTTTGTCCTCGAGAGTAATCTCATCTGGTAGTGCTAAAAGTGACGATCCACCCCCCGAAACTAGAAAAATTATCAACTCATCACTTCGTTTGTTTTGCACAAATTTCATGATCTCCTTTGCAGCCTTTACGCTAGTTTGATCTGGTTTTGGGTGCCTTGAATTGAAAATCTGGAATTTTTTCCCTTTGATTTTTGCTTTAGAGCCTTTGGGAATTACTATAATTCCACTTTTTATTGGAATTATTGCATTAAGCGCACGGGTCATGGAATCCCCTGCCTTTCCAAATGCAACTGAGTATATGCTAGAATACTTTTCAATATTGAATATTTTGTTGTTAATTTTGATTTCATTGGGTGTGACAAATCTTGGAATGATGTTTTCTGGATTTGCTGCTTGAAGGCCTGATTCTAAAATTTCTAAGCAATCTTTTTTCTTATCTGTAGTTGCCAACTCATCGAAATTTTTGATAATCATACTGCCCATCAATAATGTAAGATATAATAATAATCAATGATGCCTTTGATTTATGCAAACAGTACGCATTCCAAAAGTTATAAACTTTGGAGAAAATGCACTTGGTGAAACAGAGTATCCAAAAAATGCCCTAGTTGTCACAACCGTTCCGCCAGCACTATCTGACAAATGGTTAGCAAGAATGGGTATCCAGGATTACATGCTGTATGACCAAGTAAAACCTGAACCATCAATTGAAGATGTCAATACTGTAATTTCGCAATTCAAAGACAAAAATCCATCAGTTCTAATTGGACTGGGTGGTGGAAGTTCAATGGATGTAGTAAAATATGCTGCACCCGAATTGAAAAAAGAAAAAATCTTAATTCCTACAACCTTTGGAACTGGAGCTGAAATGACAACATATTGTGTTCTGAAATTTGATGGTAAAAAGAAATTGTTACGCGAAGATAGATTTTTAGCTGACATGGCTGTAGTTGATTCATATTTTATGGAAGGAACTCCAGACCAAGTCCTAAAAAGTTCTGTCTGTGATGCATGTGCTCAAGCTACTGAAGGCTATGATAGCAAACTCGGTAATGACTTGACTAGAACTCTATGCAAGCAAGCATTTGAAATTTTGTACGATGCAATTATGAATGACAAACCAGAAAACTATCCATATGGATCAATGTTGTCTGGCATGGGATTTGGTAATTGCTCTACAACACTTGGACATGCTTTGTCTTATGTATTCTCTAATGAGGGAATACCACATGGATATTCATTATCCTCTTGTACTACGGTTGCACACAAGCATAACAAGTCAATCTTCTATGATAGATTCAAAGAAGCTATGGAAAAACTTGGTTTTGATAAATTAGAACTCAAAGCTGATGTTTCAGAAGCTGCAGATACTGTAATGACTGATAAAGGACATTTGGATCCAAATCCGATTCCAATATCAAAAGATGATGTCGTAAAGTGTCTTGAAGATATTAAAGCAGGTAATTTGTAAAAAATTCAATATTTTTTACTTTTTTTTCTATTTTCTTGATAAACTGCGAAATTGGCAGTTTTGTTAAACCTTTTATTCTAATACTCTGAGGGAAATGTACTTGACAACAAATAAAATAAAATTTGGTATTCAAAACGGATTAAATGTTGCAAGAGCCGGTTACACTGAAGATCAAATTTTAACGGCTTGTATGCTTGCTGATAAGACTGGATATGATTCTATTTTCTATATGGACCACACCAATGTCCCACAATGGAAAAATGCCACAGTGTTGGATCCCTGGGTTATGTTATCTGCAATTGCTGCGGTGACAAATAATGTTGAATTGGGAACTTGTGTTACTGATGCAATCCGAAGACATCCTTCCAATATTGCGCTAGCTGCAATTACTCTTGACAGAGTTTCAAAAGGTAGGGCTATCCTTGGAATTGGTGCAGGTGAGGCCCAAAATCTAAAAGAATTTTGTATTCCTTTTGAAAAACCAGTTTCAAAATGGGCAGAACAAATTGAAACTATTCATAAATTATATCAATCAACTCCTGATAATACAGTGGATTATGCAGGAAAATATTACCAGCTTGAAGGTGCATGTTTACAAGCACCTCCAATTAGAAAACCACGTCCACCAACTTACATGGCATCTGGTGGTAAACGTACACTTGCATTAACTGGTAAGCTTGGCGATGGTTGGTTACCAATTGGATATACTCCAGAACTCTTTGAAGATCACGCTGCACAGATCAAAGTTTCAATGGATGAAAATAATAGAACTCAAGAAGAGAAAGATAATTTCCAATATGCTCTTGATATTGATGTGTACTTTTCTGAAGATGCAGAAGCATCCTGGGCTCGAATGAAAGAAGCAGTCAAAGTCAGTTTGTTCAAACCTGAAATTTTGAGAGTACATGGGTTAAAAGAAATTGAAGGATTTGATTTTGTCAAGTACTTTACAGAATATTCCATGTCTGATCAAAGTTGGATTGTAAAGATGAGAGAAGCTGCAACAAAAATACCTGATGCTGTAGCACGTTCATCAACTGCGGTTGGTACTCCTGAAGACATGATTCCAACATTTGAGAGATTCATGGATGCTGGTGTAAATCACTTTGTAATTAGGTTCTGGGGCAAGAATTACTTTGGTTCTATTGACAAATTTGCAAGCCATGTAATGCCTGCACTTCGAGAAAAAGCCAAACAATAGATTACTTCGCTCTCTTTCCAACAGAATATAGAAAATCATTTACTTTACTTGTTCATAGACTATGTGATGGATAAAGATCTTACTGAGGAAGTAAAAAAATGTCTTGATATTTTAGAAGAAAATGTTGACATGTTAGCAAATCTTGAATTTGATTTGGAAGATGAAAAAGAAGATGAACTAACACCCAACATGGAACTCCACAATCTATATGATATGACTGAAGATGTTGCTGAATCTACAAAACTGAAACGCGCAGAATTAAATTTTACAAGACGTCAGTCCGAAGATTCTTTATGATTTATGTGGTCTTTTATTTTTTGTAAATGATTTGGCTCTACGTTTATTTTTTTGTTTTTCTAATCTTTTTCTGGTGCGTTCTGTTGCATTAGTTGAGCCTTGAATAATTTTTGTTTTACTTCCATCTTTTAGCATAATTTCTTTTCCTTTGAATCTAAATTCCACATCTCTACATTTTATGTAATATTTTTTGAGACAAAAAAATATTCTGTTGTTTGTACCGTGCATTTCTTTGACTTCTTTTGACTTTTTTAATTCATTGAGAATATTTCGAAGCATTCCCTTATCAATATCTGTAATCCTATGCAATTCTCTAAACCAAATGAACCGTGATTCTGAACCCCATTCTTCTAAAAGATCTAATGTTGTTTGTGTTGCCTCTTCTCTTTCCTTATCAATTTCAACCATTTGCATGTCTTGGATTTCTCCTAAATTTAGCAATTTACATTAATGAATAATATGGATGATAAAAGTCAAATTTTAGAATGTTCTTTCTTTTTGATAATTTTTGTAATATTCTTCTATGGGAACAGAATTCAAAACTGAATGCACGGAATTGGAATGCAAAATTTTAGAAATCAAAGCAATGATCCGAGAACTAGATGAAGACGATTAATAATGTCTCTTTGATTTTGCTTTTCTTTCTTTGATTCTAGATTTTGTTACTTTGACTGTTTGTTTTTGATTATTCTCCATCTTATTTGCTATTGAATCAATCTGTTTGATTATTTTTGCCTGTAATTCAGCAGAATTTGTCTTTAGTAATTTTGTTTTTAATTTTTTCAATTGATTAGAGTATATATCAAAATCATCTTTTAATTCATTAAGGTAAGGATCGTCCATGATCTTTTTTATCTACCTAATATTTTAGGGATTTCTATGATCTGGATTTATAATATTATTTTATTGAATTAACTTATGCAATTAACTGGAATTCTTCGTATTAGATCATATGAAAAAATAAAAGAATTTCTAAATGAAGAACATGTTGGACGTATATCTAGTATTGATGAAAATGGGTTTCCTCAAATAATCCCTATGAACTTTGTATTTCTTAATGATGCCGTTTACATGCATTCTCATGTGAAAGGTGAGAAACTAGATAATATTTTTCGAAACAATAAAGTGGGTTTTGAAGCTGACAGGGAATTGGAATTTTTACCATCATATTTTGAAGATCCACACAATGCGGCTCTTGCTGATACATTGTACATCAGTGTTGTCATCAAAGGGATGGCGTCTTTTGTATCTGATAGAGAAGAAAAAACACTTGCACTAAACGGATTGATGAAAAAATATCAGCCTGAAGGACAATATGATCCAATCAAATCTAATATGCGAGTTTTAGATGCCGTTAGTATTATTAAAATTACTTCTCAAACACTTCATGGAAAATACAAAATTGGACAACACATGAAACCTGAAAATAGGTTAGATTTGGCACAAAAAATTCTAAAGAAAAATTCTTCTTCTGCACTTAAAACTTTGAAAATTATGGGGTTTGATTTAACTGATGAAGGACTAAAGATGATGGATGAGCCTGTATGGTAATTTTGGTTTGATGTTTCATTTTTTATTAAATTAAGATTGCTTTTCAATTACCTGACTATTTGAACTGTGACCAGTTTCTTTTTCCGTTCAAACTTATAATTTTCTAAGGAATTCACCTGTTTTGAGTTTTAATTCAAATATGACTCCTTGTTTAGTGTCTTGAAGTTCTCTTTTGATCTTTGTTTGTTCGATCTATTGTCTATTTTTCTATATGATTTAATCTCTAGAAAATTTTCTAGTTTTGAAATTATCTTGGCTCCTAGTTTCTACCCTACAAACGTTAGCTATAAGTTCAGTTTTCAAGAATTATGTTTATTGGAACAAATATCTCAATTTGAATTGGCCTCTGATTATACTCCTACGGGTGATCAACCTCAAGCCATTGATGCTTTGGTTGATGGTGTAAAGAAAGGTACAGTACAAACATTACTTGGAGTAACTGGAAGTGGCAAGACATTCTCTGTAGCAAATGTTATTGCACGAACTGGTAAGAATACCCTTGTAATTTCACATAACAAAACTCTTGCAGCTCAGCTTTATTCAGAATTAAAACAATTCTTTCCAAAAAATAATGTGGGGTATTTTGTATCCTACTACGATTATTATCAACCTGAAAGTTATCTTCCTCAAACGGATACCTATATTGAAAAAGATACTCAAATTAATGAAAAAATTGAAAAATTAAGATTGGAGGCAACTGCAATGCTGCTTTCTGGCGAGCCTACAATTATTGTATCTACAGTATCTTGTATCTACTCTCTTGGAAATCCTCAAGATTGGAAAGATTCCGCAATACCTGTAAGGGCTGGTGAAGAGATTAAACGAACTGAACTAATTAGAAAATTAATTGATGCAAGATATGAGCGAAATGATATTGACGTTGCACCTGGGAATTTCAGAGTAAAGGGGGATACAATTGATATCACTCCTGCATATTCTGAAGACATCGTTAGAATCTCTATGTTTGGAGATGAGATTGAAAAAATTACTCTGCTTGATCACGTATCATTAAAAGAAAAGAAAAGAATATCCCAAATGATAATTTTTCCTGCAAAGCATTATCTTATTGCAAAAGATGTTAGTAAAAAAGCTGTAAAATCAATCCGGGCTGAACTGAAAAATCATTTGCCAAAACTAAATGAACTTGAAAAACAACGACTAGAGATGAGGACAAAATATGATTTGGAAATGATTGAAGAACTGGGATATTGTTCTGGGATTGAAAATTATTCTAGGCATTTTGATGGCAGAAAGGCAGGAGATAAAGCATTTTGTTTAATGGACTTTTTTGGCAATGATTATCTTTTGGTGATTGATGAATCTCATGTTACCTTGCCTCAATTACATGGGATGTACAAAGGAGATTTTTCTAGAAAGGATAAACTTGTCACATATGGATTTAGACTACCTAGCGCATATGATAATAGACCATTAAAATTTGAAGAATTTGAGGAGTATATTCAAAACACCGTCTTTGTTTCCGCAACCCCTTCTGAATATGAGAAAAAAACATCCTCAAAAATTGTTGAACAGCTAGTTAGGCCAACTGGGTTACTTGATCCTCAAATTGAAATTAGATCTACTAAAGACCAGATGGATGATCTGATTGATGAAATTCACAAAAGATCTGCTAATTCTGAGCGTGTTTTAATCACTACTTTGACTAAACGGATGGCTGAAGATTTGGCAGAATACCTTTCAAAAAAGCAAGTTAGGGTACGATACATGCATTCAGAAATTGAAGGATTGCAAAGAACTGAAATAATTAGGCAATTACGTCTTGGCGAATTTGATGTTTTAGTTGGCATTAACCTTCTCAGAGAAGGTCTGGATATACCTGAAGTTTCACTAGTTGCAATTTTGGATGCTGATAAGGAAGGATTTTTGAGAAATTTTACCAGCTTGATTCAAACATGTGGCCGTGCTGCAAGAAATGTAAATGGGACTGTAATTATGTATGCCGATAAAACTACTCAGTCGATGAAAAATACGATGAATGAAACTAAGCGACGTAGAGAAAAACAAATTCAATATAATAAAGAACATGGGATTACTCCTAGAACCATTGTTAAATTGGTTCCAGAACAAGAAACCGCTTTAGATGATTCAAAATTAAAATCAATACATGATCTCACAAATGATATAATTGATTTAGATGCACAGATGAAAAAATATTCTGAAGAATTAGACTTTGAGCACGCAATAGAATGTAGGGATAGAATAAAACGGATAGAAAAGGAGCTTGAATTTAAAAATGGTGGAAAATAAATTAAAAATTCGTGGTGCGAGACACCACAATCTAAAGAATTTGGATGTAGATATTCCAAAAAATAAACTAGTTGTTATTAGTGGATTGTCTGGATCTGGAAAATCTACATTGGCTTTTGACACAATCTATGCTGAAGGTCAGAGAAGGTATGTTGAATCTCTTTCATCGTATGCTCGTCAATTTTTAGAAATGATGGATAAACCTGATGTAGATTCCATCGAAGGTCTTTCACCTGCAATTTCTATTCAACAAAAAACTACCAGTAAAAATCCACGTTCCACTGTTGGAACTACCACGGAAATTTATGATTATATGAGATTATTATTTGCAAGAATTGGAATTTCTCACTGTACAAATTGTGGACGTAAAGTTTCAACCCAGTCTGTAGAGAGAATATGTGATTCTGCGCTCAAAGATTTCTCAGGAAAGAAAATTCTTGTTTTAGCTCCGATTATTCGGAGAAAAAAGGGCACATATGAAAAATTATTTGAACAAATCAAAAAGGATGGTTACTCTAGAATACGCCTAAATGGTGAAATTCTGAGCCTGGATGAAGAAATTCCTTCACTAGACAGGCAAAAATGGCATAATATTGAGATTGTAGTGGATAGAATTACATCTGAAAAATCAGAAAGATCTAGACTTTTTGAAGCCATTCAAACTGCAATTAAAGCATCAAAAGGCGATGTAATGATTACGACTGGTGATACAGAAAAAATTTTCTCACAAAACAATGCATGCCCTAATTGTGGATTAACCGTGGGTGAATTGGAACCGCGATCTTTTTCGTTTAACTCCCCATTTGGCATGTGTAAAACATGTAATGGTTTGGGTGTAAAAATGGAATTTGATGCTGATTTAGTAGTGCCAGATAAAACAAAATCAATTTTGGATGGGGCCATTGTTCCATGGAGTGGACGGTTTTCCGCATTTAGACGTCAAGCATTAAGAGCAGTTGGAAAAAAATTTGGTTTTGATTTAATGACGCCTTTTGATAAAATAAGTTCAAAACATCTTCAAATTATTTTACACGGAACCACTGATTTAATTGATTTTGAATATCGCTCAAAATCAGGGGATTCATCTTGGAAATCCACTAATGTGTTTGAAGGTGTCCTGGTAAACCTACAGCGAACCTTTATGGAAACTGATTCAGAATCAAAGCGAGATTGGTTAAAACAATTCATGAGAGACACTCCTTGTAATACATGTGATGGTAAAAAATTAAAACCCGAATCTCTAGCAGTAAAAATTAATGAAAAAGGAATAATGGATGTATGTAATTTATCTATTGATCATTGTTATGATTTTTTCTCCACTTTGGCATTAACTGAAAATGAACAATACATTGCAAGAGATGTTTTAAAAGAGATCAAAGAACGTCTTGAATTTTTAATGAATGTTGGACTAAATTATCTCACATTAAACCGATTAAGTTCTACATTGTCCGGTGGTGAATCACAAAGAATTCGATTGGCAACTCAAATTGGTTCCAATTTAACTGGTGTTTTGTATGTGCTTGATGAACCTACCATTGGGTTACATCAACGTGATAATACTAGACTCATTAAAACGCTAAATAAGCTACGAAATTTGGGAAATACGGTCATAGTTGTAGAGCATGACGAGGAAGTTATACGAAATTCGGACTGGGTGATAGACTTAGGTCCAGGTGCTGGAATACATGGTGGAAATGTAGTTTTTGAAGGCACTGTAAAGCAGATACTTAAGGATAACAAATCTGTTACTGGAAACTATCTAAAGGATCATTCTTTGATCACATTAAAAGATAAAATCCGTAATCGTTCTGGTTCATTAGTTATAACAAAAGCATCAGAAAATAACCTAAAAGATATAGATGTTGAAATTCCGTTAGGTCTTTTTGTATCCATAACTGGAGTTTCTGGTTCCGGAAAATCTACGCTGATTAATGATATTTTACTTCAAACCTTGGAAAATCATTTTTACAAATCAAATGTTAGACCTGGGAGTCACGAGGATGTTGTTGGTTTAGAAAATATTGATAAAGTTATCGCAATTGATCAATCGCCAATTGGTAGAACTCCCCGTTCAAATCCTGCAACTTACATTGGTGCCTTTACTTCTATTCGAGAACTATATGCTAACACTGCATTATCCAAAGAACGTGGATATGCTCCAGGACAATTTTCATTTAATGTAGCTGATGGCAGATGTTTTGCATGTGATGGCGACGGAGTTAAACAAATTGAAATGCAGTTTCTATCTGATGTTTATGTAAAATGTGATGAATGTAAAGGAAAGAGATACAACACTGAAACATTATCTGTACTATACAAGGGAAAAAATATTTCAGATGTTTTGGGTATGACTGTTTATGAGGCATTAAATTTCTTTGAAAATGTTCCTTCGATTAAACGAAAATTACAGACAGTTTATGATGTTGGATTGGGTTATATCAAATTGGGACAATCTTCTACTACGTTGTCTGGCGGTGAAGCTCAAAGGGTCAAACTTGCATCTGAACTATCCAAACGTGGTACAGGAAAGACTCTTTACATTTTAGATGAGCCTACAACGGGCTTGCATTTTGCAGATGTTCAAAAATTACTTGAAGTTCTTAATCGCTTAGTAAACTTGGGAAATACTGTAGTAGTCATTGAACATAACATGGATGTAATCAAAAATTCTGATTGGTTGATTGATCTTGGACCTGAAGGTGGTGATGAAGGTGGTCAGATTGTTGCTATTGGAACCCCTGCTGAGATTGCAAAAGCGCCTGGGAGTTATACTGGAAAGTATTTGAAAAAATTGTTAAAAAAATGACTTTTGATATTTCTGAAATTATCATTCCTACTGATCCTGGAATTTATTTGATGAAAGATCTTGATGGAAAAATTATCTATATTGGAAAAGCAAAGAATTTACAAAATCGTGTAAGATCATATTTCAACAAAAATCAGAATTACAAGACCCAAAAATTGGTAGAAAATATTTCAGATATTGAATTTGTTTTAACTGATAATGAAAGTGAAGCTTTTCTTTTAGAATCGAACATGATCAAAAAATATAGACCGCGGTTTAATATTGAATTAAAAGATCAACAAAGATACACATATCTTAGAATTTCTGATGAGAAATATCCCCGTCTTTTAGTTTCAAGAAGAACTCGGGATGGAAAATTTTTAGGAAAAGGAAAAATTTTTGGACCTTTTACCCAGGGAAGTTCAAAATTACTTACAATTGGTACATTAAGAAAAACATTTCAAATTCGAATCTGTAAAACTCTTCCAAAAAAAGTCTGTTTAGAATATCATTTGGGAAATTGTGAGGGGCCTTGTGAATTTAAAAATGCACAAGAGCAATACCCCAAACATGTTGCAGCATTACAAGATGTACTTAAAGGAAAAAATCAAACTAAAATTTTTACAAAAAAACTAGAGGATGAAATGCATCAAGCTGCAAAATTACAGCAATTTGAACGTGCAAAAGATATTCGTGACACCTTGGTCAGGCTTGGAAGTCTTAAGACTAAACAAAAAATGGAATATGTTGAAAATTCCGATGAGGAATATTTTGGTATAGGAATTCAAGAACATTCTGCAACAGTCATGAATTTTAGAATGATTAATGGGGTGATAAGAGATAGTGATAAATTCTTTTTTGATTTGGTGGGTGATAATTCATTTTCCAATTTTTTATATCAGTATTATTCCACGCATAAAATTCCCAAATTTATTTTGGTTAGCAAACTTCCTGAGAATAAAAAATTATTGGAATCTTTATTTTCAGAACAATCTGGATTTACAGTACAAATTTTGATACCTGACAAGGGAAAGAAAAAAGACATCATTAACCTAATTTTAAAAAATATCAAATTAATTCATTCAAAAGGTGGAGATCCTGGATTAGTTGAATTAAAAGATATTCTTCATCTTCCTGTTATTCCCAATATCATCGAATGCTTTGATATCTCCAATCATGGCGAAGATTTTGCTGTAGGATCTATGTCTAGATTTGTTGGAGGAATTCCAAACAAGTCGGGATATCGAAAATTCAAAATTAAAACAGTGTCTAGAAGAGATGATTTTGCAATGATTGGCGAAATAATTAAGAGGAGGTATTATCGACTATTAGAAGAACATTCTGAACTGCCTGATTTGATAGTAATTGATGGTGGTAAAGGTCAACTTAGTGCTGCCATGAAATCATTGGCATCACTTGGTTTAAAATTACCTTGCATTTCTTTAGCCAAAGAAAATGAAGAAGTATATGTTCCAAAAACTAAAAATCCTATTTTAATTCCAAAATACAAACCATCCCTCAAAATTTTACAACATGCAAGGGATGAAACTCATAGATTTGGTGTGGCATACAATAGAGCAATACGTAAAAATCAGATAAAATAAGAAAAAAGGAAAGTTTTGGTTAGTTCACTGAAACGCTGCCGACCATCCATGGATGAACCATACAGAAGTAATCATATTCTCCAGCATCTTCAAATGTAAATGCAAATGTTGCATCTGCCATTAGTAAGCTACTGTCAAATACGCCTGATGGACCTTCAGCTGGGCTTCCACTGGTTACAGTGTGTGCTGCTGTGTCTATGTTTGGCCATTCTACTGTATCACCAGCATTAATTGTGATGTTTGCTGGTAAGTAACATGCGTTAGAATCTTCACATCCTGGAACTGATGTTCCTACTGGAATATCAACAGTGTGTGTTGTTGGTCCTGCTTCTGCCATAGCTGCTTTTTCAGCTGCCATTGCTTCTGCTTCTGCCATAGCTGCTTTTTCAGCTGCCATTGCTTCTGCTTCTGCCATAGCTGCTTTTTCAGCTGCCATTGCTTCTGCT
>JAOUAE010000214.1 GCA_029861085.1 Candidatus Nitrosopumilus sp.
AATAAAACATAAGCAATATCAGTATGCCCTAAACCACAAGCAAAAGCACCCAAGGCACCAGTTGTATTTGTATGAGAATCCCCACCAACATACACCTCACCTGGTAACACCATAGATTCTTCATGGGATATGGTATGACAAATTCCATATTGTCCCATTCCATATTTGAAATGTTTTTCAATTCCATAATTTTTTGTAAAATTTGATAATTTTACAATATTTTCAGCAGATACTTTTTCTGCTGAAGGAACAAAATGATCTTCAGCTACCCAAACTTTTGTAGGATCCCATAATTTATCAACAGATATTCCTTGTTTCTTTAATTTATCAAATACCTTAATCACTCCTGGTCCTGAGACATCATGTATCATTACCTTGTCCACATTAGCAAAAACCACATCATCTGGGGAAACTGAAGATTTTCCAGCACCACGAGCAAGAATCTTCTCTGTAATATTCATAATCAAAAAAGCTTGTTCTACAGATTAAAAGCTTTTCAGAATCTGTTTGTTTGATATATGAAAACCCAATATCGGCCCCATATCCAAAAAAGACTCAAAAACTTCCGTTTGACCTTCTTTTTGGAGGGGAATAATCCTGAGTGGACTTACATCAGACTAAAAGAAAAGAAAAAGTCCACTGAAGATCAAATAATAAATGAGATTCAGTTCATGTTACTCGGTACAAGGAACAGGCCATATCCACATACAATGACAGAAACTGTCAAGGGTCTCCGAGGGTTTAGAGGCTTCTTTGTAGCTTGGAGGATATTTACTTCGTATTTTATGTCTGGACATAAATGTGTGAAAAAGAAATCAGTTAAACAATTCTTTTTTTACTTTACTATACAATGTAATTTCTATCGATATTATTATTCCAAAAAATGCTAAGCTGACATAGGGTACAATAGGAAATTCAGAAGGAGGATAGATAGAGACAAATATCATCTGAAAAATGGCGCCAGACCCTGCCATGAAAATCATAATCAGAACTTTTTTGTTCATGAGACAATCAAATTGAAAATTTGTTTTATAGTTTACACATAATTTCAACAGAACCCCTTATGAATAATGAATCATATTTTCTAATATGGTGAAAGATGAATCAGTAAATCTGTCTAAATCAAAGAGTCAATTTGGGAAGATAGGGCTTATAATTATGGTGATGGGTATGATAATTCTATATGCGGATGGCATCAGACTAACTCAGACGGTTCCTGAAGGCTATCAATTTTATGAACACCCCGAAATTCAAATCCCAATAATTGGAATTATAATTGCATTTTTTGGAACAGGCATTTTCATATACAACTTCAGCAAAGGAAGAAACGTAATTTAATCAATACATGAAATTTCACTTTTAAAACATCCTGATTTGGACAACACCATTAGTATAGGCAAAATACTTCTCTTTCATAACAATAAAAAAGAAAAAAAATACTCAAAATATGATGCAATTAACAGTTTTACCACTCTTAGCAGATAGAATGGAAGAAAAATTTAATGTTTTTGAAATATTGTTAAAAATATTAGAAAAAAATAATACAGAACTAGAAGAAGGGGATGTTTTAGTTATTTCAACAAAATACATCTCAAATTCACAAGGTAGAATTGTAAATCTAGAGAATATCAGAACATCAGAGGAAGGTATGAATATTTCAAAAAAATTTCAATTAAAACCTGAAATTGCTGAAATCATCATCAGAGAATCAGACAAGATTTTTGGCGGAATTGGAGGGTTTGTAATTACATCATCAGACAACATAATGGCACCAAATGCAGGAATAGATAAATCAAATATAAAAAAAGGTAAAGCCATCCTATATCCAACAAATCCGTATCTTATTGCAGAACAAATTCGAAGAAAAATTTTCTTGAAATTATTTATTCATGTGGGAATAATTCTCGTAGACAGTAGACTAATGCCCGCAAGAATTGGCACATCAGGAGTTGCAATATCCTGTGCAGGAATAGAGCCAGTTTTAGATATGAGATCAAAAGAAGATCTAGATGGCAATTCATTAAAAGTTACATTTCAAGCAGTGGTAGACAATATTGCAACAATTGCAAATTACAAGATGGGTGAAGGTGCTGAATTAAAACCATTTGCAAT
>JAOUAE010000068.1 GCA_029861085.1 Candidatus Nitrosopumilus sp.
TCCAAGTTCTGCTAAAAGATTAATCAGTTCTACATCATCAACAATTCCAAGACCATAAGGTCCTGCAATCATTCCAATTAAGATAAAGCCAATAATGGTGGGAAATTTGATTTTTTTCATAATTCCGGCACCAATCATTCCCCCACCAAGAAGTAACGCCAGTAATGCAAGAAAGTCAGTTACTTCAACTGTCATAATTTCAGATGATTTTTCCAGTTATAGCATCTATTCGGGCAATTGCAATCTTGTTTTTCTTATCATAGCATTTTGTCTCGTAAATCGGAACAAATATCTCACGAAATTCGGTCACAACGTATTCATCATGATTAATTTTCAAATCATGTTTGAGGCTTTCTTTGAGTTTATGAAATAGTTTTGAAAAAATTTCATCATCCGTCATTTTGGTTCTTCTGATATGTTCCTTGTTTACATCAAGCACCCTTTGGGCATAATTCTCTACTGCATCAGAGTTGGTGCTATATGAAAAAGTAGTTTCCAATCCATTGTGATCAAAATACATGGAATCAGTCATACTTTTGACTGCATTTTCAATAACATTGAGTTCCAAATCTTGCTTAGTAATTCCAACCCCTTGTTTCATTTTTTTACCAAATTTTTTCCAAACACCGGATTCATTTAAGATTGGAAATTTTTCAGTTCCAATAGAAACTTTGACAACATCAGGATCCACTTTAATCATGTATGAAGCATTTCGATCAAAGTCAATTTCATAATGACCCAAAATGAAAATAAATTGTTCCAAATACAATTGTGGATTTTCAACTGTTATCTCATCAGGTTTTGGACGTCTTAATGCAGAACCAAAAAATGAGGTCTTCTTTTTATCTAAAACTTCCATAATATCTTGAGGCAAGAGTTTAGTTCTGAGTACAACAGTTTCTTTTGTTGGAGTGTTACTGGGTTTTAGATTTGTTTCATCTGTCAACTTTGTTTCAAATCCTTACCACACATTCAAATTCTATCTAAGATTTTTTTCTTTTTATCATTGAATTCTTTGTCAGTGATGATGCCCAGTTCTTTGAGTTTAGCTAGTTTTTCTAAAATTTCAAGGCTTGAAGTACCATATTGTGTACCAAGTTTGATTCTTCCGACAATTAATTCAAAAAAGTAAAAAAAACCATTTATAATTTTTTTATAAAATTTGGGACTTTTCTTTTTTAGCATACTTTTTTGCTCTAAACCTTTTTCTCGAATTTTTAGTGAATTGACTTTTAATGTTTTCAGATATTCTTGAGATTTAAGAAAATCTGCAGTATTGTTAGTAACTTGATTTATCTTTTCCAGAGATTCTTTACCTAACTGCTTTCCATGTTCGACAGTTTGGGCATAATTCTTTGTGACATCCTTTAGAATGTGCTCTTGTTTTTTCTTGAGAGTTTTTCTAAAATCGTCTGATTTCTCTTTTTTATTGGCCATGTAATTGATGTACAAAGTTTTAGTGTAAAGGTATTATTTTAACATCTACATTGTCAGAGCATTTTCAATTGTAAAATTAGTCTTTAATTGTAATCTTGTCTCCAACACCGATAATTCTATCAGAAAGAATAATTTTTGATTTAAATCGTGATTTTATTTCAAGTGATTCAATCTTGTTTGTTTCAGAGTCAAGATTAATCTTGATCACTTTCCCCATAGGCTTCCCATCTACATCTACAATCTTATCGTTGGGTTTTATTGGAATCGAATTTAGTTTAAGAGAGGATTCAGTCAAATTTTCAAAATAAGTGACCGACAAGAAATACTCTGAAGAAAATCTTTTTTTTACCATAACTCCTGAGAATGAGAAAGTTTGCGGGTCAATACACAAAGATCGTATTTTTCCACAATCCTTTTCCTTACTGTCAAAAACAGATAGGCCGATAAATTGTTGATCAGACCAGTATTTTGTCAGAGATTTACCTTTGTTTTTCATTTCTTGAACCTATGGGATTTCTTTAGCATTTTTTGCAGAGTGACAGGCTCTGTACAAATCATGGAATTCATTTCCACAATGTTTGCATGTTCTAATCATATCCATAAAATAGAACCAAAAAATTACATAATCAGAATTAGACTCAAACAAAATTGACATTTGATGCATTGAATGGACATAAAAATTAGATTTTAGAGAATAAAATATCAAGTGAATTTTCAAATTGCTTGTTTAATTTTTGAAGATGACCAGCATCCACAGAAAGAGTGTCTTCATCAAACCACGGCGAGGACAAATACAAGGCCCTATTCATCTCAACCTGTATCCAGGGGACAGGATTGTTTCCATATGTTTTGGTTATGTGCCCCCCATGAAACGGATCATTTAGAGATATTTCATTTCTATTGACAGAATAAGCTTCAGATATGGAATCAGCTAGCAATTCAATCATTTCTTGCGAGGATGTTTTCCCGTCATTATTGGATATGCAGAACATTGGTCTTTTTGATTGCGTTTTATCTGGAGAAAAATAGGGAGCAGCAGAGGCCATGGAATGGCAATCCAAACATAATTTCAAATCTAATTCATCAATACTTTTTTGAATTGCATGATGGTATGGTTTGTAATAAAATTCAATAAGCGTTGTTTTAAGGTAATCGTCTGGCTCTTTTCCGTTTGTATAGATTGGTTTGTCATAGCAGGTCTTGCTCTTAATCAGACCGTCAGGATTTTCTGGTGGCATGTCCTGTAAAGAGCGATTAAGATCAACAAAGGCTCTTGCAATGTCTGTTTTGATTACACGCTCCACTTTATCCCCCAAGTCATAAAGTTCCACCACGAAAGGATCAGAATCGTCAAACAAGTCCCTGTTGGTAATTGACAGATGCCCATCAAGCTCTTCCGGTTTTCTTGTTCCGCCATGTGGGATTGACAACAGTAATGGCAGTTTAGTCAATTCAATCCCTCTGCTGTTCCATCACGGCGAACTTCTGCGACTCCTTGAAATCCCTCACTCGTTTGACATTTCATTACCGCATGTATTGCGCCCAAAAAGAACGAATATCTCTCCTTGATGTCTATTTTGTAGCCCATTTTTTTCAGATGCTTGATTATTTCAGCAAGAGAATCGTCTGCCTCCAAGCTAATTTTTCCATCTATCGCACAATGAATTCGAGGTTTTTCCATAGCCTTGTCAATTGAATTGTTATGATCAATGATCCTGGAAATAAAATGGCTCAGTGTTGAAAATATTCGTGCACTGCCGGGGGTGCCCATCACTATCCATGGCTTATGATCGTAAAACACTATGGATGGACACACAGATGTCCAAGGTATGGCATTTGGGCGCAAGTAGTGAGGATGGTTTGGATTCTCAAATTCAAATGCAGACATGTAATTGTTATACAGAAATCCTAATCCATCAGCTGCAGCTTTTGAACCATAAACCAGCTCGATTGACTGTGTAATGCCTATGGCATTCCCTTCTTTGTCCATTACAGAGAGATGCGTTGTGTCTTCTGTATCCATTGAGTCTCTCAATGGAAGTTCTGGATCAACAGTATCGCCGATAGATTTTGAGAGGGTTTTTGCAAAATTTCTGCTGAGATGGATTTTTTCATTAATCTGATGATAGGTTCTCGGATTAAACCTTCGCTGCTCTCTGTACAGCAATGCCTTGCGATGAGTTTCAGACACGAAATGATAAGATTTGGGAGTCCGAGTGAGAAATTTGGATGGAAGATTGCTAAGCATCATCAATACCAGTAGCATTGTAGGACCAGCTGCAGGGGGCGGTACAGTGTACACGCGAATCCCGCGATATCTTCTGCTGATTACTTTTCTTTCTATCGGGAGTGGAATAAATGCAAGATCTTCTTTTCTCAAAAATCCATTGTTGAGTTTCATGTCCTTGTCAATCAAGGTTGAAATTAATCCGTGGTAAAACGAACGAAATCCATATGTTGCTAGCTGCTCAAGGGTGTTAGCCAAGTCATCTTGAACAAAAAGATCTCCGGTCTCATAAGGCACCTCGCCGTCTTTTAGAAAATATTTTGCGCCGGATTTTGACTTGACCTTGAAAAATCTTTCAAGATGTTTTTCTTGCAATTCATGTTGCAGTTTGGTAATTCTATATCCACGCTTTGCAATGCGGATGGAAGGTTTTACGATGGTAGACCAATCCAATCTGCCGTATCTCTCATTTAGGTATCCCAGAGTTGCCACGGTACTCGGCACTGTACTTGCCTTGTATCCAAGACGGCTGAGAGATTTTTTTTTAAAAAATGAAATATGTGCAAGGGATGGAGCCCTGCTGGTTCCATCAACTGCCAAAGTTTTACCATCAATGTGAATAATTGCCATGGATTGCCCTCCTATTCCTGAAGCTTGGGGTTCACATACGCCTAAGGCCAATGCAGAGGCACATGCAGCATCAATGGCATTTCCGCCTTTTTTGAGCATTTCAACACCTGCCTTTGTCGCATCCGGAAATGCGGTTGCAACCATCCCCTTTTTTGCAACGGAGCATTTTTTATCCACAGTAGACCTGAATGAATTTTCTATCTTCTCAATATCCAATAACATTCACCTCAGATTTCCTCTCCACAGTGCGGACAATGTTTGGTGTTTTTTTGTCTTTTCTTGCGTAATTCTTCTGTAAATGCAGATGCCATGATGCCAGTCGGAATGGCATAAACTGCAATTCCAAGAACAGCAACGCCTCCAGCAACAATTTTTCCCATTACTGTTACTGGGTAAGTATCCCCATATCCTATCGTGGTAAGGGTAATCACCCCCCACCACATAGATGCAGGAATGCTTGAGAATACATCGGGTTGTGCTTCATGTTCTGCGTGATACATCAGACTGGATGCAAAGATTAACACTATAAACAGAATAAAAAATGCAACTGCCAAATCACCTGCTTTTGATTTGAATACCTCACCAAGCGTTTGCATAGGATCTGAATATCGAGCAAGTTTGAATAATCTAAACAATCTCAAGAGTCGGATTATTCTTATGAACCTAACATCAGCCACCACAAATGGCAGGAAGAATGGCAATATTGCAGCCAAATCAACTAACATCATTGGAGTGAACAATAATCTGATTCTAGCATATTTTGAATTCTGGTATTTGGGATTTAGTTTGCAAACAATGATTCTTCCTGCATATTCGGCGGTGAAAACAGCAATTGAGAAAACTTCAAACGGTGTAAACAAATAACCATATTCATCCAAAACGGATTCTTCTGTTTCGATTACTACAACAAGGACATTTACTGCAATCAAAGTTATGATGAAAATCTGAAAGCCTTTTGTAATTTTATCATTAGTTGTTCCTTCAAGGATTTCATATGCTCTTTGTAAAACTTGGCTTGTCAATTTATAACCACTTTTTATTTCTGAACCACAACATCATCACCAACACAATTATTCCCATAACCCCAATCATGACAAAGTAGCTTCCATCCCATTCCAGCTCGGGAACATATGAGAAATTTGTCCCGTAGATTCCGGCAATGAATGTGATTGGGATAAATATGCTAGCTATGATGGTGAGGGTCTTCATGACCTCATTCATTTTGTTGCCAATGCTTGAAAGGTATGTGTCAAGCATCCCGCCTATCATTTCCCTTAGCCCTTCAATGTTGTCCATCACCTGAACGGTATGGTTGTATACGTCATGAAGATATGTCCGAGTGGATTCTTCTATTAGATCAGACTCCATCCTGTCAAATCTGTCAATCACTTCCCGGGTCGGCCAGATGGACTTTCTCAATGTCACCATTTCACGTTTTAATGTGTGAATGGTTTGCAAGGTCTTAGGGGTGGGATTATTCATCAATTCTTCCTCGAGTTCTTCTGATTGCATTCCAATCTTCTCCATTATCACATAGTAATAGTCAATTATTGCATCAACTAGAGCATAAGCCAAATAGTCACTCTTTTTCTCCCGTATTTTTCCTACAGAATTTTTGAGTCTTTCTCTGATGGGATCAAAGATATCGTCCTTTGTTTCCTGAAACAACAAGATGTAGTTTTTTCCAACTATGATGCTGATCTGCTCCATGAAAAGTTGATTTTCTGAAAGTATGTGTGGAAGCTTTAGAATTATCTGCAGATAATCCTCATGATTTTCTATTTTTGGGCGCAGCTCGGTGTTCATGATGTCAGCCTGCACAAGACCGTGTAAGGAATGATACTGGCCAATTTTATGGATTACGTCTGCATCATGCAATCCAATTATGTTGGTCCAGGTTACCGTAGATTCTGCATCATCCGTATTAAGGCACTCATCTATTGTCTCTTTCATGTCATGCGAGAAATTTCCCTTGTCAAACTTGATCTGATCAAAGGTGATTTTTTCTACTAGTTTTTCCCCTACGTGTACCAGCGCCCCTGGATGCAGTCCCACGGTATCAGATAGCGTTGTTGTTGCATCATCAGGCTTTTTGTTTAGAAGTTTTGTAATGTTGGAGATATGGATAAAATCCGCCTTTCGCGTAATCTCTGTTACTTTTGAGGTCCTACTCACCACTCCCACTATTACAAATCCTGCTATGACGGAAAAAATAATGCTGACTGCAATGGGTACAAAGTTTCCATTTACAGCTGCTTCGTATATTGCCTGAACATCTGTTGACGTATTGATTTTTACAATAGAGCCAATTATCAGATCAACTAAAAAGAACATGAACGAAATGATTGCACCAATCACTATTGCAGTAACAGCTGTGATCTTTGGCGGTATGTCAATGTCCTTTTCGTGCTTGTATGGATAGATGTATTTTTTATTTTTTACAATCAAGATAGCTATTACGGTAATGATGATGGTGGACATTATCCACCAAGCAATAAACCACAGTCCTTGTCCAGAATCAATCTGCTCTATTCCGGAGATGAGATCCTGTATGTTGCCAGTCAATGGCAAGGACAAAAGTGAAGTTGCAACACCAATGAAAATTTGGTAGACAAATGCAAACACAAATCCCAGTACCAGTCTGTTTACGACGATACCTATTTGCTCTCTC
>JAOUAE010000069.1 GCA_029861085.1 Candidatus Nitrosopumilus sp.
CTTGTAAGTGATCAAACTGGAATTGATATGCTTGCTGGTCCAACTGAATTAGGAATTGTAGCTGATAATTCAGCAAATCCAAAATTTATTGCATTGGATCTAATTTCTCAAGCAGAACACAGTAGTGATACTTTTTGTTATTTGATTACAACTTCTGAAAACCTCGCAAAATCAGTTAACAATATAATTTTAGAGTTAATTCCAAAAATTAAGAGAGATACTTTTGTTAAATCTAGTTTAAAGAACAATGGATTTATTGGAATATGTAAAACTAACTCTGATATGATAGAACTTGCAAATATTTTGGCCCCTGAACACCTACAAATAATGACTAAAAATTCTGAATCTTTTGCGACCAAAATTACTTCTCCAGGACTAATTTTACTGGGAAATAATACTCCTTCATCTGCTAGTGACTATATTTTAGGCTCAAATCACATTCTTCCTACTAGTGGATTTGGAAAAATTAGAGGCTCACTTTCTGTTTTGGATTTTATCAAGATAAGTACTCAGATTACTTCATCTAAATCATCTTTGTCTAAAATTTCTAAATATCTTGAAGTTTTAACAACATCTGAAGGGCTTTCTAATCATTATGAAGCAGTAAGGGGTAGATTGGAATGAAAGAAGGCTGGTTTGAAGAAAAAATAAAAAAATTTTCTTCTATAGGAGGTTATCAAAAACCTGAACTCATTCAAGATTCAGTAAAACTTGATTCTAATGAAAATTATATTATTCCCAAACAATTTCAAAATGACATTATTTCATCTGCACGAAAAAATTCCGACATAAGAGAATATCCGCTTGGCGGAGTAGAGCGATTAATCAATATGATATCTAAATTTACCAAAATACATTCTTCAATGATTGGTGTTGGCAATGGTTCTGATCAAATTTTAGATTTAATTCTTTCACATTTTGGATCAAAACAAACTACAGTTCTTACTTCCAATCCCACATTTAGATTTTTTGAAGAACGATGCAAATTGTATGGTATTCCCTTAATTACAATTCCATTTTCCAATGATATGAAATTAGATATTAAAGATTTTATAAAACAATCTAAAAATGCAGATATTCTTTATCTTGATTCTCCAAATAATCCTACGGGATTTCAATTTCCCAAAAATGAATTACAAAAACTTGTAAAATCTTTTAATGGTCTTGTCATAATCGATGAGGCTTATGGAGAATTTGGTGAGTATTCTCTTTCCAGTATGGTAAAAACTCAAGAAAATTTGATAGTTGTTCAAACTCTTTCAAAATCATTTGGCTTGGCAGGTTTAAGACTAGGATATTTTATTGCAAATAAAAAATTCACTGATGCTTTTATGAACGTCTTGCAATATCCCTATCCTGTAAGTACCATAACTATAGAATCTGGAATTCAAGCTTTAGAAAAATCAAATATCATGAAAGATGCTGTTGATACCCTCAAAATTGAGCGAAAAAGAATTATTGAAACTTTACAAAAATATGATACTTTTGAAATTTTTGATTCCAAGGCTAATTTTGTGCTTTTTGATGCCTACGGTTCTTACAAGCGTGTCTATTCAGCACTTGCTGAACAAGGAATTTCAATTCGTAAACTAGGTAAAATTGAAAATCATAAAGGGTGTCTTAGAGTTACCGTTGGAACAAAAGAAATGAACTCCAAATTTTTATTGGCTATTCGTGATTTATTGGGATGACTTTAACCAAAAAATCCGATGGAATCTATGTAGATGATTCTAGAATCTATGCACTAAATAAAATAGATGCTATAATTTTTGATTGTGACGGTGTTTTAATTGATATCACCAAATCATATGATTTAGCGATAATTAAAACAACTCAATATATTTTGAAAAATTTTGCAAAAATTGATGATACAATAGATGTAGATTTTAAAATTATTGATGGATTCAAATCTACGGGGGGATTTAACGATGAAGTTGATCTAACATATGCTGCAATAATTTCTCTGGTTGCTGCAAAAAAATTAGAAAAAGATCAAACAAGTTTTATTTTTGATGTGATAAAAAATGCTGATTCTAGTGGTATTGTTTCTGTAGAAAAGTATCTTGAAAATCTAGCTGATATTTCTGATATTAAAAAACAACTATCTTATCCTGGAACGCATAAGCAAAATCCTCTGTACCAAACATTTGATCAACTTTTTTATGGTCCTAAATTATATCAAAAATTATTTAAAAATTCCTCAAAATTTTCTGAATCTGGATTAATTGAACAAGATGATGTAATTTTAAATAATTCCCTAATTGAAAAATTACAAAAAAAGTTTAATTTAAAAATTGCAATAGTGACAGGTAGAGGAAAAGAATCCGTAAGTTATTCCTTAAAAGAATTGTTAGAAAAGTTTGATTTAAAGAATTCCGTATTTCTTGAAGATGAATTAAGAGAACTTGCAAAACCTAACCCTCAATCATTATTAAATTCCATCAAAGGAATGAACAGTACTTCAACTCTTTATGTTGGCGATTCTATGGAGGATTTCATCATGGCAAAAAAGGTAACTGAATTGGGACACAAAACTGTTTTTTGTGGAATCGTAGGTACTAGTAAAAATCCACAAGAAAAACTAGAATTATTTGAACAAAATGATGCTATCTTGGTATTGGATTCAATTCATCTGCTACCAAAGGTATTAAATTTAGAATAATGAAGATTAGATAACCTGTGAGAAATATGGCACCAAGAAAGGCATCAATTAAACGAAATACTAAGGAAACTAACGTTTCAGTATCTGTAAACTTGGATGGTTTTGGAAAAACAAATATCAAAACTGGCATAAATTTCCTTGATCACCTGATTGTATCTTTTGGAAAACATAGTATGATGGATCTAAAAGTTGACGCAAAATCAAATGATGGAATTGAACATCATTTGATTGAAGATACTGCAATTACATTGGGGCAAACAATCGACAAGGCTTTAATCTCTAGAAGTGGCATTACAAGATTTAGCTATGCCTCTGTTCCAATGGATGAATCTATTGCAGAGGCTTCAATAGATTTAGTAAAACGACCATTTTGGAAGTTGACTTTGTTGATTAAACGAAATAAGATTGAGGATGTTTCAAAAGAAGATCTTGAACATTTTTTTCAGTCTTTACTTCAGAATTTGAATAGTTGTATTCACCTTACTGTAAAGTATGGAGATAATGATCACCACAAAGTTGAAGCTGCTATAAAATCATTAGCTATTGCATTCCGAACTGCAGCTTCCATGGATAAAAAGCAAAAAGGAATTCCTAGTACAAAAGGTTCAATGTAATGGCCAGTGTAGCAATTTTTGATTATGGCGCTGGAAATATTTTCAGCTTGAAAAATTCTCTTGAAAAAGTGGGAGCTACGGTTGATGTGATAACCAACTTTGATGGTCCAAATATTTATTCTGGTTTGCTACTGCCAGGTGTTGGAAACTTTGATCCTGCAATGAACAGCATTAGATCTTTTTCAAAAACCCAATTCCAAGAATATGTGGGCAATATGCCTGTTCTTGGAATTTGTCTTGGTATGGAAATGTTTTTTGAAAAAAGTGAAGAGGGAAAAGAGCAAGGTCTCAATGTTATTGATGGTGAGGTGATTATACTCCCCCCGTCTATGAAAGTACCTCACATGGGATGGAATAATCTTGAAATAAAAAAAGCTGGAAAAATTCTTGAGGGAGTCAAAGATGGTTCTTGGGCCTATTTTGTTCACTCATACAGAGTCAAACCCAATTCCAATGATGTAATTACTGCAGAATCCGATTATGGGATTAAAGTTCCAGCTGTAGTTGAATGTGAGAATTTTTTTGGTACACAGTTTCATCCTGAAAAATCTAGTACCGTGGGAAAAATAATGTTAGAGAATTTTCTCAAAGAGTGTAAAAAATGAAAATAATTCCTGCTATTGATCTAATGGATGGTCAAGTTGTTAGATTGTACAAAGGAGATCCAAACCAAAAGACCGTATACAGTAATGATCCTGTAAACGTTGCAAGACAATGGGAATCTGCAGGTGCTGACATTCTTCATTTGGTTGATTTGGATGCTACTCTTGGAAGAGGCTCAAATCTAGATGTTATTAAAAAAATCCTTGATACAGTATCTATTCCAGTTGAAGTTGCAGGTGGATTGAGAGACAGATCATTAGTTATGGATGTAGCAAAACTCTCAGAACGAATAGTTTTGGGAACTTTGGCTTTTAAAGACAAATCGTTGCTGAAGTCATTACTATCTGAGACTGGACCGGAAAAAATTGTAATATCTGTAGATCACAAAGATGGAGAAATTGTAATTCATGGTTGGCAAAAAGATACCGGAATTAAATTAATCCTTGCCATGAAAGAATTTCTTGATATGGGATTTACAGAATTTTTATTGACAAATGTTAGTCGTGATGGAACACTTGAAGGACCTGATCTGGAGTTTTTAGAACAGGCATGTGTTCTACCAAATGCAAATGTAATTGCTAGTGGAGGAATTTCTAATGTTAATGATGTTAAAGATGTAAAAGAAAAAAATCCATTTGGAGTAATTCTTGGAAAAGCATTATATGAAAATAAAGTTTCAATTGAGGAGGCAAAAAAATTCTCATGACTCTGACAAAAAGAATCATTCCTTGTCTTGATGTAAAGAATGGTAGAGTTGTAAAGGGACTTCATTTTGAATCAATTAAAGATGCAGGAGATCCTGTGGAACTTGCAGAAAAATACAGTGATGAAGGGGCAGACGAGCTTGTCTTTTTGGATATCACTGCATCTGATGAACAACGAGAAACCATCAAAGATTTGGTTAGAAAAGTTGCATCTGTAATTGATATTCCATTTACCGTTGGCGGTGGTGTTAAATCCTTAGATGATGCTAGAAATATTCTTCTAAATGGCGCTGATAAAGTTGGAATCAACACTAGTGCTATAAAAAATCCAGAAATAATCACTGATCTAATGGAATTGTTTGGTAGGCAATGTGTTGTAGTAGCAATTGATGCTAAAAGAAACTATAACATTAAAGAGAATGTAACTGTTTTTTCAGAAAATAACAAAAAATTCTGGTTTGAGGTTTTCATTTATGGTGGAAAAGAGAAAACTGGAATTGATGCAATTTTATGGGCAAAAAAAGTAGACAAACTAGGTGCTGGAGAAATTTTGCTTACCAGCATTGATAGAGATGGTACAAAAGATGGTTATGACATCTTACTCACAAAATCAATTGTTGACTCTGTATCCATTCCAGTAATTGCATCAGGCGGCTGTGGAAAGCCTGTTGATATGGTTGATGTATTTAGAGAGTCTGGTGTTGATGCTGCACTTGCTGCCTCTATTTTTCACTACGACACTCATGGAGTCAAAGGTGTCAAATCATATCTTAAGGAAAAAGAAATTCCTGTAAGATTATAATATCTAATTCACGGTCAGAAAACATGAATAAATCAATATCTGATGTAGATTTTGAAAAAGGCGGAGGTTTAATTCCTGTAATTGTTCAGGATGTCAATACCAAAGATGTTTTAACATTGGCATATTCAAACAAAGAATCCCTGGAACTTGCAAAAAAAACCGGCAATTCTTGGTTTTGGAGTCGTTCTAGAAACAAACTTTGGATGAAGGGAGAAGAGTCTGGTAATACTCAAAGGATTAGAGAAATCCTGGTTGACTGTGACTCTGATGCGATAATTTATCTTGTAGAACCATCTGGCCCTGCATGCCATACTGGAGAAAAAGTTTGCTTTCATAATAATTTGGAATAAATTAGCATACAGGTTGATAACTGTCTTCATCACCTGGAATGATTTTGTCTGTAATCTCAAATTTTAAATTTTTGTAATCTGTTCCTCTAAATACTACTGTCCAACTGCCTACGATGTCATCTATTGTACATAGTCCTCTTGTCTTTGAGAGTTGAGGTTGGATGTAATAGTTAAATGCATTTTTCTTTGCACCGTCAAATGGGACTGTTAGATATACAGAGTTGTACGTATCGTTAAGCGGTCTAAGGAATGTAACTTGTCCTTTCTCCTCGTATTCTAGTCCGCCAATTACTAGAAATATTTTTTCACCGATAACATATTTGCTTCGATCAATTTGGAAAGGTCCTGATGTAATCCATTCTCTTTCTTTTGGTGAATACTCATTTTCCAAATTAATTTTTTCAATCTCATCTAACTTTGCTTGAACTTCTGGATCGATATCTTCATCTGGAATCAACTCTCTATCCAATGCGGTTTCTATCTCCATAGTACCTGAATCTTGATAAAACGCAAAAATAACTCCTAAAACTATCGCAATTGCTATTACTCCAATAATTCCTATTATTGCACCTTTCTTCATATGCTTATTTTTTTCAAAATCTCTAAAAACCTTACTCATTTTTGAAAAATTTTCAAAATCTTGTTCTTTTCTGTATTTCTCTTTCTGAAATGTATAATTTTACTGCTTTTTTTTTATTAATGATGAAATATATCTCGGTATATTTTTATCCAGTAAAATTAAGTATAACTTAACTTGATATTAGGATTTTTTATCTGCATTCTCAAAGGAGTTAATGATCTTGACTAGAACCTCGTTACAATGCAGAGAATGTAAAAAAGACTATGATACTGCTTTCAAGTATGTATGTGAAGAATGTTTTGGACCCCTTGACGTAAAATATGATTTTCCTACAATTACAAAAAATACATTTGCAAATCGTGAACATACCTATTGGAGATATTTTGAATTACTGCCAATAGAGAACAAATCAAACATTGTAAGTATTGGTGCGGGAATGACCCCTCTCATCAAGGCTGATAATCTTGGGAAAAAATTAGGATTAAACAATCTTTACATCAAAAACGATTCTGTAAATCCAACATTTTCATTCAAAGACAGGCCAGCTGGAGTTGCAATATCAAAAGCAAAGGAACTTGGATTGTCAGCTGTTGGTTGTGCATCTACAGGCAATCTGGCATCAGCAACTGCGGCACATGCAGCTAA
>JAOUAE010000215.1 GCA_029861085.1 Candidatus Nitrosopumilus sp.
ATTTCAATAATAGGAAGCGGTAAAGTAGGTTCGACAATCGGTTTTCTTGCTGCATCTCATAATATCGACGATGTGATTCTAATTAATGATTCCAGAAACAAGGCAGTGGGTGAGGAATTGGACATATCAAATGCAGTTCCTGAAGATTCCCAATTTTCTGTAGTTGGAACTGATGATATCTCTAAAATTAAGGATTCCAAGGTTGTTGTAATTGCAGCAAGTACCGGTAAGCTCAAAACAAACAGAATGGATCTTCTAAAAGGTAACTTGCAAATATCAAGAGATTTTGCAAAAAATATTCAAAAATACGCGCAGGATGCAAAAATTCTGGTCATAACAAATCCAGTTGATATCATAACCTATTTTGTACAAAAAGAATCAGAATTGCCAAAAGAAAATGTAATTGGATTGGGATCAAACCTTGATTCTAGTAGACTACGCTATCTTCTTGCAAAAGAACTTGATACCAAACAATCCAATATTCATGATTCTTTGGTTTTAGGAGAGCATGGAGATACAATGGTTCCTATAATTTCTAGGGCAAAATATGGAGAAAAGTTAATTTCAGAATCATTAGATTCTATCCAGAAAGAAAGGATAACAAATGACCTGAAACAGTATTGGGCAAAAATTGTTGCTATGAAAGATGGATCCTCGGTATTTGGAATATCAAAGATCGCATTTGATGTGATTGATTCTGTTTTGAAAGGAAATGAATTGTATATGCCAGCTTCGGTTTTACTTGAAGGAGAATATGGAATATCTGATGTTTGTCTTGGAGTTCCATTGGTTATTAGAAAAAATGAAACAACAATTCAGGAGATTGAACTTGACAAATTAGAATACGATCTACTACAAAACTCTGCCAAATTTTTGAGAAAGCAAATCACGAATTGTTAATTTTAATTATTTAAAATCAAGATCTGCATCCTAATTCCTTTTGAATCAAACTAGGCTATTCGATACTTCCACGTGGGTCTTAAGTTATGCCCATTAACTATATCCCCATACATGTTGTGCTCCCATACAAATTTGAACTTGAAAAAACTGGATCTCAAAAATACTATCTTAATCCCCAACGAGACATTACCTTGGTTTCCAGTCTTTTGAAAACAAGGCCGTCAATTACTAGTCCGATCATCATAATTACAAGCATTATTCCAATGACTTGAGAGACATCAGTAAGAGAGCGGCCAGCGTTAAGCAGGAATCCCAATCCCAAATATCCAAACAGTAGCTCAGCACCAATTACACCCCTCCATGCAAATGCCCAGCCTTGCTTAAAGCCAGAAATCATGTATGGGAATGCAGCTGGAATCAAGACAGCAGTTACCAGCTGACTACCTTTTGCACCCATATTTTTTGCAGCCTCTATAAAATGAGGGTCAATATTTTTGACGCCAGTATAGGTGTTAATGGTAACTGCAAAGACTGCACCAATTGCAGTAACAAAGATGATTCCGCTATCAGTCAGACCAAACCAAAGTATTCCAAGTGGAACCCAAGCAACTGAAGGGATGGACTGTAATCCTAAAACTAGAGAACCGACAGTTTGGTTGACTGCCTCTACTCTTGCCATAAAAATTCCCAAGACGATTCCACCCGCAATTGCAATTGCCAACCCAATAGACAACCGCCACATGCTAGTTACAATTCCATAAAACAGACTGCCATCTGCAGCACCATATGTCAAGTCTTCGGCCACCTCATATGGAGACGGAAAAATATTCTCAGGCCAAACTCCACTCATCGAAATAATTTGCCAGACTACAACAATTCCAATGTAAAATGCAATTCTATGAGGTAGGTAATTTTTTGCCATAATTATCACTCTTTACTTTTCTTTACCTCGGGTCTAAGCTCAGCCAAAATATCATGTTGAAACTCAAGTAATGATTCGTCTTCAGTGACTCTAGGTCGCGGAAAATTATTGTCAACTTCTTTTTTGATAACTGACGGTCGATTGCTGAAGATTGCCACCTTGGTTCCAAGAACTGCAGCTTCTGCAACATTGTGAGTTACAAACAAAATTGTCTTCTGTGTTTTTTCCCAAATTAATTGCATCTCAACTAGCAGCAAATCACGAGTCTGTG
>JAOUAE010000216.1 GCA_029861085.1 Candidatus Nitrosopumilus sp.
TGCCTTCCAATTCACAATATGAAAAATTCACGAATGTAGGGCCTAAACTCATATTTTCATGAAGACAATCATGGTTAAATTGTGCAGTGCTAATTTTCATAACTGAATTTCAGAAAAATATTGTACAAGAATAAAACATCAACATTGAATCCAGAATCTGGATTTTTTATACTTGAAATTATCAAAGGAAACATCATTGGTTTCCAAAGACAACTCACATCAAAGGAAGTTAGATTTTTTCAGCAAGTATCTTTCGTTTTGGGTTGCGGTTTGTATTGTTGTAGGGATTGCCATCGGATACTATTTTCCAGAAACATCTGATGTGTTGGTAGAATTTGAGTATGCAAACGTCTCAATCCCAATTGCAGTGGTTCTACTTTTGATGATGTATCCAATCATGCTCAAGGTAAAATTTACTGAACTGGTAAGGATAAGAAAAAATGCAAAACCCATTTTGTTTACCACGTTGGTTAATTGGGGAATCGCCCCGTTCTCCATGGCATTGATGGCATGGGTCTTCATGCATATTGTTTTCCCTGATTTTATTTCTGAGACTCTGCAAAATGAGTACGTGATAGGTCTGATAATTTATGGCATAGCGCCATGCACTGCAATGACTCTTGTTTGGACATACCTTGCCAAGGCAAATCTTAGTTGTGCATTAATTCAAGTTACAATTAATGATCTGTTAATTTTAGTTTTGTTTGCACCTATTGGAATGCTGCTTTTAGGATTGACGACAGGGTTTTCAGTCCCATTTACCACGTTGTTTTTTTCTGTTTTATTGTATATTGCAACACCCTTGGGATTTGCAGCCATTACAAGATGGATCATCATCAAGAAAAAAGATGAGAGATGGCTAGAACAAAAATTCATAGCAAGTATAGAAAGAATCACACCAATTGGACTTTTGGTAACTCTGATACTGATTTTCATTTTTCAAGGAGATACAATCATTGAGAATCCACTACACATAGCATTGATTGCCATACCTATTCTGGCCCAAACATATCTTCTCTTTGCAATAAGTTATTTTGGAACAAAGAAACTTCGCATTCCTTTTGCAGAATCTGCCCCTACTGCATTTATTGGAGCAAGTAACTTTTTTGAGTTGGCGGTAGCTGTGTCCATAATACTATTTGGCGTTCATTCAGGGGTGACTTTGGCAGTGATTGTTGGAGTGCTAGTTGAGGTACCTGTGATGCTGTCGTTAGTTAAAATCATGAAAGCAAAAAAATCAAAATTTGAGTTTGATAAGAAAACTACTTGATCACCCGTACTGGAACCTTTGAGCTATACACTACTGTGTTTGATACACTTCCAAGAAGGGGTAGTGAAGGTTCTGATTCACATGTTACAGAAAACGTTGTGTCGTAAATTCTTACCGCGATTGACGAGCTAGAGGAACTCAACAATGTCTTGATAATTGGTGCAACGAACAGGTAACTAAAAGATCTCGAGACTCCTACAAAGGATGAGGGGTTTGACACGCTTATTGTAAAAAAAGACTATATCCAGCCAAGAGACACCTAGTTTATTTGTGGTATCCCGTTTTTTTTGATTATCTATTTTATCCATATTCACAAGAATTTATTATTGCTATAATTAAAACAATGATTAAGAAATTGGACAGCTGAATCTCTTATGCGTTAGTAAAATAAGTGATTAATTTTAATCGTCTTTTAATTTTAGTCAGTTTCAATATTGAGATTTATGTTTATATTATTATTATGTAAATAATATTTATCGTTATGCTACAAAATAGATTTAAGAAAATACTTGTTGGCATGGATGGCTCTGCAAACTCCATACGTGGATTGAATCAGGCCATATCCCTTGCAAGACAGTCACAAGGGACAATTACGGGAATTCATGTATTGCCAGAATTTCCACCATCCTATGAAATAGACATAAAATCATACCGAATACAACTAAACAAACAAGGAAAAAAATTCATGGAGTCCGCCAAGACTAGCGCAGCTCGTCATGGAATAGAATTTACTGAAAAGATTGCTTCCTCAAAAAATGCAGTAGATACGATAGTAGGATTTGCTAGCAAGAGCAAATTTGATGTCATAGTTATAGGTTCAA
>JAOUAE010000070.1 GCA_029861085.1 Candidatus Nitrosopumilus sp.
GCAACAGTTCCAATCTCTTTAACTTTGATTGTTTTTACAACTCCATCTTTGTGTGCTTTAATGGCAACTTGCATTTTCATTGATTCCAGTGTACAAACTACATCGCCTTTCTGCACAGAATCCCCTTCTGAAATAGATATTGAAACAACTTTTCCAGGAATTTGACTTTTCAATCCTATTTGCGCATTGCCTGCTCCAGCGCCTCCAGAATTTTTGTAAACAACTTTATCAAAGTGAGTATGTAGGTTAAGAACGATAGGAACATTGTCAATTACAATATTCATTTCATTTGTAGATTGCTCAAGATACTTTGCTTTGTGATATTTTTGATCTAAAATAAATTCAATGCCTTTAGAATCCATAGTTAGAATTTTTAACGCATGTTCATTATCATTGATTTTAATCACATAGTCATTGTTTCCAAGATTTTCTACAATCTTTCCATCAAATGATTTTTCAAGGTCTTGTATTTTATAATCCATTTTTCATCAATCCAATTTGTATTTCCAATTTGCGTTACTGACAGCATTATTTTGTACTCGACTCTTAAAGTATTCAGAATGAATTATTGCAGCTGCCAATGCGGCTTCACTTTTCTTTTCTTTTTCCTTTTTAAGATCTTCAGTTAATCTATCAATCATATCATAACGTTTTAGAAAGTCTGTAGAGAGATCCCCATTCTTGTATTCATCAGAATTTAGAATTGTTTTGTATAATGGAATAGATGTTTCAACACCTTCAACATACATGTCATTTAATGCAGTAAGCATTCTTGTTCGTGATTCCTCAAATGTTGGTCCCCACGTACAGAGTTTTGCCATTAATGAATCGTAAAATGGAGAGACTGTACATCCAGGATAAAGGTAAGTATCACATCTAACATTTGGTCCTGCAGGAATTGTTACGTCTGGAACAGGTCCCGTTGAAGGTGCAAAGTCCAAAAATGTATCTTCTGCATTAATTCTACATTCAATTGCATAACCATTCATCTTTAGATCTTTTTGTTTGAATGGAAGTGGCTCTCCATTTGCAATATCAATTTGTAATTTAACAAAGTCCAATCCTGAAACCATTTCACTAATAGGGTGTTCTACTTGGAGTCTTGCGTTAATCTCAATAAAATAAAATTCACCATTATCGGCTCTTAGAAATTCTGCCGTACCAAGATTAGTATAATCAACTGCCTCTGCTGCTCTAACAACTATTTCACCAATTTCTTCTCTTTTTGCATCATCTACAACAGGAGAAGGGGTTTGTTCAATTAATTTTTGATTTCTTCTTTGAATAGAACATTCTCTCTCAAAGAGATGTACAGCGTTACCATGATGATCTCTGCACATTTGATATTCAATGTGTCTTGTTTTTTCTAAGAATTTTTCAACAATGATTGCAGATTTTCCAACAGCAGAAATAGATTCAGAAGTTACTGTTTCAAAACCTTCATGTAATTCTTTGTCATTTGTTACAATTCTAATTCCACGACCCCCACCACCATAAACTGATTTTAACATAACAGGATATCCAATATCATTTGCAACTTTTGCTGCATCTTCTGCATCCTTTACTAATCCTGGACTTCCAGGAACAGTTGGAACTTTTGCTTTAAGCATTGCATCTTTACATTCCATTTTATCACCACACAAATTCATAGAATCTGCAGATGGACCAATGAAAGTAATTTTATTTTTTTCACATAATCTTGCAAAGTCATCATTTTCAGAAAGAAAACCATATCCCGGATGAACCGCATCTGTTCCGGATTTGAGCATTACTTCAAGAATTTTTTCTTGATTAAGATATGATTTTGCAGGAGCTGCTTCTCCAATATGATATGCCTCAGAAGCTTGTTTCACATGCATTGAATTATAATCTTCATCGGAATAAACAGCAACTGTTTTAATTCCAAGTGCTTTACACGTTCTAATTACACGTAAAGCAATTTCTCCTCTGTTTGCGATAAGTACTTTTTCAATCATTATTAATCACAAGTTGATATTTCCATGTTTTCTTGGTAAGTTTTTTGCCCTTTTGTTTTCAAGCATTTCAAGTGCTTTAATTAACATAGGTCTTGTTTCAGCAGGATCAATTACATTATCTACAGTTCCATGAGATGCAGCGACATAAGGATTTTCAAATTTTTCTGTAAACTCATCAATTAATTGTTTCTTAAGTGTTTCAGCATCTTCAGCTTCGCTAAGATCTTTTCTATACATTATTTTTACAGCAGCCTCTCCACCCAATACTGCACATCTGGCAGTTGGCCACGCATAATTAATATCAGTTCTAAGATTTTTGCTCCCCATTGCGATATATGCTCCACCATAGGCTTTACCAATAACTAAGGTAATTCTTGGAACTGTTGCCTCACAATATGCATAAAGTAACTTACTACCATGTCTAATAATTCCATTATGTTCTTGGTTAGAACCTGGCATGTATCCAGGAGTATCTACTAAGGTGATAAGAGGAATATTAAACGAATCACAGAATCGGATAAAACGTGCAGCCTTATTTGATGAATCAATGTCTAGTGCACCTGCAAGATGTATAGGTTGATTTGCAATAATTCCTACAACTTTACCATTCATTCTTCCATAACCAATTACAATGTTTGGAGCAAACAATTCATGTATTTCAAAGAATTCATGATTATCAACAATTGAGTTTATGATTTCTTTCATATCATATGGTTGCAACGGATTTTCTGGAATTATGTTAATCAAATTATGATCCATTCTGTTTGGATCATCATCAGTTGTCATTTTTGGTGGTGCTTCAGTATTATTTTGAGGTAAAAATGAAATTAATTTTTTGATATAATCCATACACTCGTATTCATTTTGTGCGACAAAATGTGAAACTCCGCTTTTTGAACCATGCGTCATTGCGCCACCAAGTTCATCAAATGAAACTTCCTCACCCAATACAGTCTTGACCACATCAGGTCCTGTAACAAACATAGTCCCTACTTTTTCAACCATAATTACAAAGTCAGTCATTGCAGGAGAATATACAGAGCCCCCCGCTGACGGACCAATACTTGCAGTGATCTGTGGAATTACACCAGAAGCCATTTGATTATGATAAAAGATATCTGCAAATCCATCAAGACTCATGATTCCTTCTTGAATTCTAGCTCCGCCAGAATCCATTATTCCAATTATAGGACATCCGGTTTTAACTGCATGATCCATTAGTTTACATATTTTTTTAGCTCCCATTTGACTCAAAGTTCCACCAAGTACAGTAAAATCATAAGCAAAGACAAAGATTTGTCTGCCACCTACATTTCCATATCCACCAATTACACCATCTGTAAAGAATTTTTTTTTCTGCATGTCATATTGGTGATAATGATGAGTGGTTAATGGATCAATTTCAGTAAAAGTGCCTTCATCGAGTAAAAGATTAATTCTTTCACGAGCAGTTAATTTGCCTTTATCATGTTGAGCCTTAATTCGATCTTGGCCCCCACCTTGTAATGCCGTCTTATTTTTTTTGGCATATCCTTCAATCTTTTCAGAATGCATAACAGTAATCTAAACCAGGAAGGTTTCATATATTAATTTAATTTAAGAATTTCAACGTGTGAAATATTTATAAAAATCCAAAGATTTCCGTTTTTTTTAGAATTTTATGAGTTAAGAATTGAAAATTTCTTATTTACTGATTTTTGATAGGAACTAAAAGCATTTTTTTCCTCGCTACATTTCTTACATATGCATAATTGAGAGACATTAGGAATATCACAATTTTCTTGAAATTCACATTGAGGACAACCAGCTGAAGATCCACATACTATACAATGCAATTCGTTGACTTCGGCGCATTTTTCATGTTTTACACCCAATCCTTTTGCCCATAAACCAATTTCATTGACATCTATTTTTTCATTACAAATAACACATGTGCCTGGAAATTTCATAGGTATTTTTCTCCAGCTCATTGTATTAGTTCAATCTCCTTTTCAATAATATCACCATAAGTTTCTTCTAATTCCAATTCCAAAGTTTTATTTTTAATGCAAAATAAAACAAAAGGCAAACACAAAGTTACAAAAGCACTTGAGGATAAGTGAAGTTTTTTTGCCATAACGGATGATAATGATTTTATTTTTGTACCATCCCAACGAATTCTATTGAGCAATGGCCAAGAAAGATTGTATTGAGTATATCTGATTCTCTCATCATTTTGATATAATTTTATTAAAATATCATTTAGATAGCGTAACAATCTCCAATTTTGAGTTTTCATTATCTTTCCAAAAAGCATATCTGCATCAGATACTGTTTCCAAATATTTTGCAAGTGAAGAATTATCTAAATTGCTAGTTATGATACTGGAATAAAATGCATTGATTTTTTCTCTTGGATCAATTTGCATAGAATATAAAACACCTCTAGCTTCCTCAATTGAATTTGCTTTAAAGAAAGCATTTATCCCATCTTCAACATTGATACTTTCGAAAGAGTTGTCAGTTTGCGGATTAAATCCAGTGACTAAAGATTGTGCAAGGTTAATCATTGAACGGATATCCCCTTTTGATTTATCAATAACTTTGATTAAAGAGCCAGGACTTAGTTTTGCACTTTGTTTTTTCAAGATATTTTCAAGATAGATTCGTAATAATCTAGGTGGAATTTTTTTAAAGTATACTGTTTTGACAGCTTTTTTCACACTTTTCATTTTGTCGGATGTGTCATTGTTTGCAGCAAGAACAATTGGTACTGTTGGTTCTTTTAGAATATCAATAAGTGCAGAAGCACCACCATAATCACCACGACCATGAATTCCATCTACCTCATCTACAAATATCATGGGAGTTCCTAAAACGCTCACATTGCTCAAGACAGGCATAAGAATTTCATTTATTCTTGATTTACTCCTAACATCACTTGCATTAAGTCCAATCATATCATATCCAAATTGTTTGGCCACAAGGTAAGCCATAGTAGTTTTTCCTATTCCAGGAGGGCCGACTAAAAGTAATGGCTTGGTACCTTTTTTCCATTTAACAAACCATTCCATAATTGCTGCTCGTGATTCTTCATTTCCCACCATGTCAGAGATAATCTGAGGTCGGTATTTTTCAGACCACATCAATATTATCACTTGGGAAGTTGGGATTCAAACTCGGACCATTTATTGGCTTTTTCTAGTTTGTTGTACCAATATTGATTATAATGTTCCACAGTTAGAAATAGAAATTCCAAAAATTCTTTGTGAGAAAATTCGTCAGGTAATAATTCAAGAGTAAGTCGAGCATCTTGCAAATACAAATTACTTTTTTCCAAAGTAGTCTCAAATCCTTTTTTCACGTCATTTGCCAATAATGAATAATAAAGTGGCCAAGAAGGGATTTTAACAAAGCCATTTTTAATTGAATCTTCAATTTCATTTCCACATCCAACGCCTTCAGCAGCTCTTGCCATGCCCAAATAGAAAATTTCAGCCAACGGTCTTTCTGCCAAAGCCATATTTCTGCCGGCAGTGCCCATTACTGCGCGATATTTCTTGTAAGATAAAGTCATTTCTTCTTCAGTAATTTGTGTTGGTTTTGATTTTAATTTCTCATCCAAATATTGCCCAATGCGTGCATCTTTGAATCCTTCTTCAAACTCTTTTAGAACTTGTTCCCCACCTTTTGAAATTTTATCTCTAGCCAATTTCAAAATGTATGGATTCATTAGTTTGTAATCATCAAGAAATTCCAAGTCTTCATCTTTATCAACAATTCTATCCATTGGTTCACTTAGATCAATTGCAAGAATATGTCCTTCAACCATATCCTGTTTTAATTGAGGATCATTTCTGCCAGAATAGTTTGCTGCAGCATCAAATAATCCATTAAAAACAGGAAAGGTCATTTTTACAAAATTAGAATTTAAAATTCGATTTACTCTATCTTGCATTATATCAAGACTGATTAATTTTGATTTTATAGGCTCAATTTCAGACGCATTCAATATAATTTCAGTCGAACCTACTTCATCGCCAAATGCTTGCTGTGTTAAATTTGGATTAGTGTCAGATTTAATTTCATGTAGTAGTCCTTGAGCAAATCTTTCGGCAAAATTTGGAAATTCATTTTCTGTTTCCTCTTTATACTTGTTGAATAATTTGTAACCTTTTGATTTAAACAAAGCTTGTTTGATTATTTGTTTTCCAGGTTTTGTACTCATCAAAGATTCCTTGCTAATAACAGATTGATCTTTGCCACTCACAAACGTTAAACTTCTTTATTGTTATTTATGCTTTCAAAAAAATATTTTCTTCACTTAAATTACGAGTGACTAAATTAGCAACATGGAAGTAATAGAAATTCTTCGTGAAGCTTCAAACAAAATTTATGAAAATGTAAAAGATCTTGCAGGAACTGAACATGCTGCAGGAGATTTCGGTGTTGGAGCTGGTGGAGATATTTCAAGAAACATAGACATTGTTGCTGAAAAAACTGTCATAGATTATCTTAAAGAAATTGGTTTTAAATGCACAGTACTAGGCGAAGAATGTGGACAAGTTGAATTATCAGACAAACCAAAAGGATTCATCATCATGGATGCAATTGATGGTTCTGCCAATGCAATACGAGGAGTTCCTTTTTTCTGTAGTTCCTTAGCATTTGCAACAGAGAATAAACTTAGTTCAATTACAGATGGTGTAATTACAAATCTATCAAATGGAGAAATGTATTGGGCATCAAAAAACAAGGGTTCATTTTTCAACAACGAACAAATTAAAGTCCATAAAGAAGATCCAATCTACAAAATAATTGGAATTAACACATCGGGTGCAACAAGTGACTTGATGAAACGACTACATCCAATATTTGAAAATCACAATCATACAAGACATTTTGGAGCAAATGCTCTAGAAATGGCATTATTTGCTAGAGGATTGATGGATGTTTTTATTGATTTGAGAGATAAAATTA
>JAOUAE010000217.1 GCA_029861085.1 Candidatus Nitrosopumilus sp.
GCTTCATAGTAACTAACATGACATACTGGTTCGTTTGGATTGATTTCTCTAATTCCTAAAAAGTCTCTTACATGCCATTTGTCATTGATTTTTTCCCAGTACATCGGAGCATTCCAATTGTTTGATTTTACTTTTTCCCATCCGTCTGATAACCAATACTTGTATGTCTCATAACCTCGATCTTTGATAAATTCCATGTATTGTTGATTTGTTATTGGGAATTCATCTATCTTGTAATCCCTAAGGTAAACTTTGTGTTCAGGCAGCTCAATATCGTAACAATGATCTTTTCCGTTGTATCCCATCGTATATAATCCTCCTTTGATTTGAATTGATTTTTTTTCAGCGATGGGTTGTTTTGGAATTTCATTTTTTCTTACAGGTCTGTATTGTTCTGCAAGCAAATGCTGTAAATCATATACTAAGAGCTCTTGATGTTGGCATTCATGATGAAAACCTACGGTGATTAACTTTACTGCTTCTTCGTTCAAAGTTTGAGAGCCAATGAACTTCTCTACTCTTTGGTTGACGGTGTTGAAGTATTGAAAAATTTCATCTGTAGTTGGTCTTGATACTGCCCCTCGCAATCCTTTGTCATGAGGTACCCCAAATTGTTGATAATAGGAATTCAGATACTCTGAAAATTCTTTGGAATAAAATTCATAATTTTTATCCAATTTACTAATTATTGCCTCATAAATCCAACTTACATGACCGATATGCCATTTTGGAGGACTCATAAAAAAAGCAGTTTGAACAACAAAATCATCTTTTTCCAAAGTCTTTACAAGTTCTAATGTCCTACTTCTTGTTTCTCTAAACTGATCTAACAATGTCCCATTTACTTCTAATTCTGGGTTTGAGGTCATTATTGAAAAGTTATGTCTTGTCTATTATTATATCAATGGGCATTCTTAATTAATATCCTCTTGCAAAAATTGGAATTGAAACACTTTGTTCTTTGCAGTAGATGCATTTTTGATTTGTATTTTCACTTCCAAATGGAATAACTCTGATTTCTGCTCCTGTTTCTTCTTTAATTTTATCTTCACATTCTAATTTTCCACACCAAGGGGAATTGAAAAAACCTCCTTTCTCAATTTTTGATTTAAAATCTGTATATTCTAAAATCTTTATGGTGTTAGTTTTAGATTCCTCTCTGGCTTTTGTTAGCATTTCTTCTTGTATTTTGTCTAACATTGAAGAAATTTTTTCAATTTCAGTAAGACTCAAACTTATTTTTTCCGAATTGTATCTTTTTGCAACGACAATACTTTGTTTTTCTATGTCTTTAGGGCCTATTTCTATTCGTAAAGGTATGCCTTTTAATTCCCAATCGTTGAATTTGTATCCTGGAGATAAACCCTCTCTGCCATCAACATGAACTCTAATTTCTTTTGACTCTAATTCGTCTCTGATTTCTTTCACTTTTGACAATATTTTGTCCTTATCTTCATCCTTTTTGTAAATAGGTACAATCACTATTTGCATTGGTGCTACCTTGGGTGGTAAAACCAAACCTTTGTCATCTCCATGAGTCATGATCATCGCCCCGATTAATCTCCAAGAAACGCCCCACGAAGTCTGCCAGGCAAAATGCTCTATGTTATCTTTATCTGCAAACTTGACTTCAAATGGCTTTGAAAAATTCTGTCCCAGGAAATGAGATGTGCCCATTTGAAGTGCTTTACCATCTGGCATAATTGATTCCATGGTGGTCGTATACACGGCACCAACAAACTTCTCCTTTTCACTTTTCTTTCCTGTAGTTACGGGAATTGCTAATTCTGTTTCTACAGTATTTTTGTAAATGTCTAAAATTTTCATTACCTCCTTCTCTGCTTCTTCTTGGGTGGAATGTACTGTATGACCTTCCTGCCACAGAAATTCTGAGGTTCTAAGAAATGGTTTTGTTGCTTTGATTTCTGCTCTTAATGCGGTATTCCAAAAATTGATTTTTAATGGCAAATCCCTCCAACTCTGAATCCATTTTGAATATAGTGTGTATGCTAGTGTTTCAGATGTTGGTCTTAATGCAAGTCTGTCTCCAATTTCATTGGTTCCTG
>JAOUAE010000218.1 GCA_029861085.1 Candidatus Nitrosopumilus sp.
AAGAACGTACTAAAAATTCCATTTCGTACAGTATGTTATTTTGAATATTTTGAATTAAGATTTTCTTTAATATCAAATTCTGGTTGAGGGGAACTTTTCAAGAGATCAGTTACTACTCTACTCCAGTTATTGTGGAATCAAACTTAAACCTAGATTTGTATGGAACTACCATGATTCATCTTTTAATACATATTTTTTATTTATTTTGAAGTTTTAGATTGAATTTTTGTTTGTAAGCTTTACTTCTCGGTTTTGTTCTTAGCATCATTCCGCAACAGGGGCAATGTCGACCATCCCAAGAAATAAAAATCCCACATTCATTGCATCGTTTTTGTCCGTTAGCATATCTGTCAGTATGCAAAAACCATTTGGCTTTGAATCGCCCACAAATTCCTCTGCACATTACAATCTCTCCATGATCACGCCTTCATTTTTTCTAATGGCTTCATAATACTTTTCTTTGTATTTTCCATTTCTGGGTTTTAATCGTAATCTATGACCGCAGCAAGGGCAAAAAATTCCTTCCCATTGCATAAATATATCACAAAGATTGCATCGTTTTTGTCCAGCACTGTATCTTCCAGTACCGTTTGGTTTTACTGTTTTGTATCTGTTACAAATCCCATTACAGGAAGTTACCATCAAATCCCTCCAATATTCTGAATCTTGAAAAAATTACTTGTAGTCAAGACATAAACTGTTTGAGTCTTGGACAAATTCCAGAGAGAACCTTCCATAAAAAAATTCAAAACTAAACTCATTGATAAAGATGTATTTATTTTCTATCTGCCATTGGCTACCACTGTTTGGAAATTATTGCCAAAAATAATTCCAATATCTAACTTTTTTGTACATAATGAGATTTTTCTAGATACAACTTTCTACCTGTCGGTCAATGTAGAAGGAATTAACTTGATAAACCACTTGGAGGTTTTTCAATGATCGAGATAACATTTCACCTTGATCGAGATAAGTGCAGTTTTGGATGATTCAAATCCTCTTAGATTAGACTGATACACCTTGACTGATTGCAGGACAAGAATATCCATAATTTCTCATGGTTTGAGATACAGCAGAAGAGAATGTGCATACATTGTCTGATTGAGCATTTGCGGGAAAATTTTTCATAATCTTGCATGGGATTATGAAATTGTGATTAGATTAGATAATTTTCTATGTATGTGAAAAAACTAGAATGGAATGAAATCATCTACAGACGTGACAATTATTACGCCTTTGCTTTCACCGCCCGTGGCTTTCTTTATTGCCGCAGATACGTCTTGAACTTTGTTTGGTTCGACAACTGTGGCAATTATTTTTCGTGGAACATACGTAAAATGCATGGTACCTGTTCCTCCACGAACTCGTGTCATTTCCTTTTCTTTTCCAGCACTCTTTACATCATATATTATTGCATCCAGATTCATTTCTCTTAAAGACACAACAACGGCATCCACTTTTTCATTTTTTACTAGTACTGCCAACCTTTTCATTGTAGACATTTAATCATGAGTCCCTGTATCAAATAACGTAGAAACTTTTTCTTTGAACACAAGATCATAAGTGTATGACTTGTAGTTAAGTATTGTATATTATATGAAAAATATTCAAGTACCTAAATTATCGGCATCATGTAAAATCTATTTTTTCATAATCCAATAGAGCATCCTCTACTTTTTTGACGCTATCAATTCCTATTTGTGCAAGTTCCTTGGGTATTGTATCTGTCCTCTCACAATAAACACCGAGTCCCGCAGTCTGACGTCAGCTGTCATGGTACTTTCTCTTGCGATGTTTTGGTACCATCTCTTGACGTCTGGATCAACAAGCAATTTTTTGTGTCTGCTCTTGGTTGGCTTGTCATGTGTTTGATTAACTATCTGCAACTTGTCATTCTCCTACAAAATAATGATGATTTGCATAAAAGGGAAGACAGGTATCCATTACTTGGAGATGCTGGACCTGAAAAGGTATCCATTCCTTGCAAATGGTGGACCCACAAAGGCTTGCATTTGCAAAGCAGGTATCCATTACTTGGAAAAGGTGGACCGGATGGTGTCCG
>JAOUAE010000071.1 GCA_029861085.1 Candidatus Nitrosopumilus sp.
ATCTAAAGCCGGCCCAAACGGTTGGCGAGGATTGGGGACAGTGAATCCTGACGTTACCATTCTTTACGATACCATCCGTTGGGAAGAAAAAGCTCTACTAGAAGCTGGTAAAAAAAATAACATAAACATACAGATGATAGATTGTAAGAAGCTGGCATTAGATTTAGAAAAAAAACCCGAAGAATACGGTGTAGTTATTCAAAGGTGTGTAAGCTATTATAGGAATCTACACTCAACGGCTGCTCTTGAAGGACTCGGAGTAAAAGTGATCAACTGTTTGAACACAGGAGTTTTTGCCGGGAATAAGTTATTTACACATATGCTATTAAAAAAATTTAAAGTCCCAACACCTGATGCAACTGTAGCATTTTCAAAAGATGCAGCTTTGCAAGCATTAGAGGCACAAGGATACCCCAAAGTGATCAAACCAACAGTTGGTAGTTGGGGCAGATTGATTTCAAAATTAAATGACAAAGATGCAGCTGAAGGGATTATTGAAAGTAGGGAAAATATGTATCCCATATACCAAGTTCACTACCTAGAAGAGTTTGTAAAAAGACCACCAAGAGACATCAGAGCAATTATGGTAGGAGACAAAATAGTTGCAGCAATCTATAGGATTTCTAAGCATTGGAAAACTAATATGGCATTAGGCGGGTTTGCTGAACCTTGTAAGGTTACACAAGAAATGGAAGAAATGTGTATCAAGGCAAAAAATGCGGTTCAAGGAGATATTGTAGGTGTAGATTTGATGGAAAGTGATGAGAAAGGACTAGTAGTACATGAAGTAAACAATACGACAGAATACAAAAACACAGTTAGAGTATGTGATGTAGACATTCCTTCCTTAATGCTAGAATATGCACTGAAGATAGAAAAGTAAGAATTGGACACTAATTTTACAGTAACACCAAGATTTGCAGTAAAGATGCTAGAGAAAGCACTCAGACTGTACACTCCATCTCTCAGTGAAAAACCAATGGCAGAATTTTTGGCTGATAAATGCGATGACCTAGGATTTGAAGATATTCGAATTGATGAAGTAGGAAATGTTATTGCAAAGAAAGGTTCAGGTTCGCCCAAAATTATGTTATGTGGACACATGGATGTGGTTCCAGGTAAAGTCAAAGTTAGAAAAGAAGGAGATTCACTTTATGGACGTGGGGCATCAGATGCAAAAGCTCCACTGATGGCGATGCTATTTGCTGCAGCATCAATTCAAAATAACAATGGAACAATATTTTTTGTAGGTGCAGTAGATGAAGAGGGAAATGCCACGGGAATAAAAAATCTAGTTAAAAAAAAAATGGGTATCGATTATGCAGTTTTTGGAGAACCAAGCGGAATCAAACAAGTCACTATTGCATACAAAGGAAGACTAGCAATTAATCTCAAAATTAGTGTAGAGGATAGCTCTCATGCAAGTGCACCATGGCTTTCAAAAAATGCAATTCAGGAATCAATGGTATTTGCAAAAGAACTAAAGGACAGATTAGAAAAAAACCAAGAAGACAGAACCAAAGGAATGTTATTGACTGTAACAATGACTGAAATCAAAGGTGGAACCAGCCACAATGTAACTCCAAAAGAATGTGAAACCATTTTTGACATCAGGATTCCCGTAGATATGAATTGTAAGTCAATTGAACAAAAGATTGCAACAACTGTAAAAGAAATATCACAAGAAAGAGGAGTCGAGGCTTTTTATTCAATTCTTGATGAAACAGAGCCATTTGAGGCGCCTCATAATTCTGCAATTGTCAGGGCATTTACCCTTGGAGTCATGGAAGTAGAGCATTCAAGACCAACTTTAATTAGAAAAACAGGGACCGGAGACATGAATGTATTAGGAAATCAGTGGGAGATTCCAGTTGTCACATATGGTCCAGGAGATCCTCATGAGGCCCATACAATTGATGAGAAAGTTTCAATTGATGAATACCTCAGGGGAATCGAAATTCTTAAGAAAATGTTACAGCATTTAAAAAGACTTCATGATAAAAAAATGCAATAATGTTGTGGTTTGTAGGTTTAGGAATTTCGGGATTCAAATCAATTCCCATTGAAGCAATAGATATTTTATCAAATGCAGATATAGTATATCTTGAACAATTTACAAGCCCAATTGGAAAATCAGATCTAATTAAAATTAAAAATGCAATGAAAGGGGAATTCAAACTTGCAAAAAGATGGCTAGTGGAGGACGGCAATGAAATTTTAAAAAATGCAAAGAAAAAGAAAGTAGTATTATTAGCTTATGGTGATCCATACATTGCGACAACTCACATAGAGTTGAGAACCAGAGCAATTGAAGAGAAAATAAAAACGCGTTCCATTCACGCTTCATCATCTCTTACATCGATGATTGGAGAATGCGGTTTACATTTTTACAAAATTGGAAGAATTGCAACAATAATGAGCGAAATGGCCCTTACAACACCATATTATGTAATTTACAAAAATATCATTGAAGGGAACCACACTGTACTTCTGCTAGAATATAATCAAGACAAAGATTTTTTCTTAGATCCTAAAGATGCATTAAAAGGGCTTTTAGAAACAGAAAAAGGACAGACAAGAAATGTCATCAGTTTGTCATCATATGCAATAGTTGCATCAAGAATTGGATTCAAGGATCAAAAAATTATTTCAGGTAAGATATCTAGTCTTAGAAAAATAGATTTTGGAAAACCGCCACATACGATAATTATTCCAGGCAGATTACATTTTACAGAATCAGATGCCTTGAAGATGTTGGGGCAGTATGTTGATGAGCCATGCGATAATACCGAAAAAACAAAGAAGATCTCCATTCAGATGATGAAAAAATATGTGCCAATGGTCAGAGAAGCACTTGAAGAAATTCAGCCGCTATACAAAGATCAAAAAGAGTTTCAAGGAATTTTAGAAAATACAGAATTGTATGTTAAAGATGCAGAAAAATTTTTAGAAGATGGTCAAGATGAGGTGGCAATTTTGAGTATAGGATATGCAGACGGTCTTGTAGATGCATTGAGATTGGCAAAGGGCCTTGATCCAAAAATGTGATTTTGAGTAATGAATTAAAGAGAGAGTCTAAGAACAGAAAAAATATTGGAATTAAATGAAAAAATAATTCTTGCTACAATATACACATGTCAAATTGAAGAAAAAGTTCCTTTTGAACTAATTAAGAAGAAAAGTATGCTTTCAACAGAGGCCATCAACTCAAAGATAGATGAATTGATAGAAAATCACCTCGTTAACGAAGATAGAAGCACGCTCACTGAAATGGGTAGAAATTCGTTACGCATAGTATTAGCTGGAGGAGTTTTTGACATCATCCATCCAGGACACATTCACACATTAAATGCTGCAAAGAAATTAGGAGATGTCTTAGTTGTGGTCGTAGCAACTGACAACACAGCAGTAAAAATGAAGAAAAGAAGACCACTTCACACTCAAGATCAAAGACAAGAATTGGTTAATTCATTATCAATGGTAGATCTTTGTTTGATTGGACAAGAAGAGGATATTTTCAAGACGGTAAATCACGTTAAACCACAAATCATTGCATTAGGCTATGATCAAACCCATCAAGAGAAATTCATCACGGAAGGATGTAAAAAAATAAAGCTTGATGCAAAAGTTGCGAGATTACAGTCACCAATTCCTGAAAGCTCTAGCTCTAAAATTGAAAAGGAATACGGAGAATCTATTCACGGAATTTAAGAATTGATTTGAATATTAATTAAAACTTTTGACCCATCTTTTAGTTTTCCAGTTTTTCTTAGGCAAGATTTAGAAATTAATTCTATTATTGAATCATCATGATGTGTACGTTCAAGTATAATTAATTCACAATTTATGGAATTATTTAATTTAGCAATAAAACATTTTACCCAACCATAAGTTCTTTTACCATCAGAAAAACTTTTGATTTTAACACCATTCAAAGTTTCAAATTGCTTAATAGACTCCTGATGAATTTTTTGATCTAATCTTACATTAAGAGTTCCTGGAAATGGGACATATCCAATTTTAGATTGAAATTGTTTTGTGTATCCTTTTAATCCCATATAGTATGCACCTTCACCCATTCCAGAAACTAGTGTACCTTTTAATTCAACAAATGAAGGAGAGGAATCAAGGCTTTTTTGTAAAATAGATGAAAGTTTTACCATTTCAGAAAATCCTTTTGAGGTAATTTTAACAGAAATATTTCTGCCGCTAATTATTCTCTCAATGAATTTATTTTGTTCTAATTCGAGAAGATGTTTTGATGCTGCTTGCTGTGATTTTTGTATATGCTTACCAAGAGAAGAAGTGGTGACAGTAACGTAATTATATTTTGCTCCTTTAGAAAGTAAATAAGAGAGAGTTAAGAGATGTTGAATCTTTAATTCAGCCATATATTCTAAGATACACCCAAGTCACCGAATGTTTTTAGCGTCATTCCATCAGAGTTTGATAATTTGGCAACTCTATGTCCTATGACACATTCAACACCAGCATTTTTGGCACCTTCTAAAAGTCTTTGAGTGATAATTCCATCCAATAGGAGATATTTGATTCCAGATTGGGTGGATAGCTTACTAACAACTTCACTGATTGGAACTTTGAAAACTTCGTTTTGATCACCGTCTAATGCAACTGCTTCGAGTGTTTCGTTGAGATTTTGAAAAACTTTTGTCGCCATTTCTGCAATAGGTTTATCATCATTATTTTGCAATGTAGGAGATGGTTTTCCATCTCGAATTTCAGTAGCAATAGGTCTAAGAATTTCATCAATTCTTTGCGGGGTTAATTCTTCAACTTCAACACCAGAATCTGCTTGTAATTCGTAGTCCAATGTAACAACAGATTGGAGTTCTTTGAGAATAAATCCACCAGAACGGTCACCATCAAGGAAAGCAACAACAGTGTCTTTATCATTACATAATTCTTTAATAGACTCGTCAATTTTTGCTCCTTCAATTGCAAGTACATTGTCATATCCGGCCCTTAGAAGATTAATAACATCCGCTCTGCCCTCAACTAAAATCACCCATTTAGAATCAAACACACCAGAACTGCACGTTAGTTTTGATGGGCCATAAGTAGATAGTTTTCCAGTGTCACCTTGATGAACGTCATTTAGCATACTTTCACCCTCACTGACAGTTTTAGTTGCCCATTTTTGCTTAATTTCTTTTGCACGTTTTACAATATCTTCCTTCTTTGCAGCTCGTACATCATCAATGGCCACTAACGTAAATTTACAATCAAATGGCCCCACCTTGTCAATACTTTCAATACCTGCTGCAATTAATGCGCACGTATCAATATCAGTACTCATCGGGATTAATGCATCACCGGCGGTGGTATTTGATGTAGGTTTTGCATTAACTTCAATGCGACCTACCTTAGAAACTCGTTGCAGCTCATTCAAATTCATCTCCGGGCCTAACAGTCCTTCTGTTTGGCCAAAGATGGCTCCGATTATATCTGCTCTTTCAACGAGTCCATCGACTTCATAGGAAAGTTTAACGTGATACTTGACAATTCCTGATTGAGGCATAAACTATTCATCTCCTTTATTATCATAATTTCACTTTTTGCTTTCGATATATGAGGGTATCGAAATAATTTACATTAAAAGTATAGAAATTCTCAAACATTTTAAAGCATGTAAAAACTGTTACGTAAATATAAAAATGAAAAATAGTGATGTTTTTGTTTATTCAGTGCTAAATGAGTGACCGCATGAACAGGATTTTGTTACATTTGGATTATTTATTTTAAATCCAGAACCCATCAGGCTTTCAATATAGTCTACGTTTGCACCTTGTAAGTGATCAACACTGTAGCTGTCAACTAGGAGTTTAACTCCGGTTTCTTCCATGACTATGTCATCTTCTTCTGGTGCTTTTTCAAAGCCCATTCCATAAGATAGACCAGAACAACCGCCACCTTGAACATATACTCTAAGGTATTCAGGAGATTCTGCTTCTTCTTTCATAAATTCATGAATCTTCTCAGCAGCTTTTACAGTAACTGTTATCATCTTTTGTGTTTGCTCAGTTGCCATTACGAAAAAAAAGGCAGTTCAAATTATAATAAGTTTTTCCCACCAGACATACTAGTAATTTAAGAAATGGGCAGTTTTTATCCCATAATTTCTAGTGATCTGCAATATGCTTGACGAGATCACTTGAAGTAAGCATTCCAACAACTTTATCATCATCAATTACGGGTAATTTCTTTACATTTCTTGTCGACATCAAATCTGATGCCACCCATAAATCAGAATCAGGATCAATTGAAATAAGAGGAGAAGACATTATTCTTCGGACAGGAGTATCAATTGGATAAGAATGTGCAGTAATTTTTATTGCAAAATCTCTATTGGTGACAATGCCAACGGGTAAATTATTATCTAAAACTACAATAGATCCAACCCCAGTATCTTCCATCATTTTTGCTGCATCAGTTGCAGGAACAGATGAATCAACAGAGACTACAAAATTATTCATAATTTGTTTTACCCAGGTTTTTTGTTGAATTGGATCAGATGAATTCATTGATAGATTTTATGAAGAGTAATATTTCAAAAGATTAATTGAATTTCAATTATGATAATCATGTTCATTAAAATCCAAACCTAAAGATACAGATAAGATTACGGTATTATCAGTTGTTTGAAATTTGAGTTCTTTTTCAGGTAAGAAGCTACGAAAAACTTGAGTTAGTAATTGCTCAGTAAAAATAGACCATTTCAAACCCAAATCATGTTGGATTAAAAATGTGTGCATTTCACCTTCTACTCGATGATCAGAATTCATACCAGATGCTCGCATATAATCCTCCAATGTTTCCACGCAACGC
>JAOUAE010000072.1 GCA_029861085.1 Candidatus Nitrosopumilus sp.
CACATTATTCACAAATTGACATGATTGCACGAACTGCAAGAATGGCTGGAAAAAATGTCTATTTTCCAATAGGAATTGACAGAAATGGACTTCCAGTGGAACTGTACACTGAGAAAAAACACAAAATCAGAATGAGGGAAACAGAAAGAGGTGAATTTCTAAACCTGTGCAGAGAAGCACTAGATGATTTAGAAGCTGAGATGATTCTAATCATGAAGAGCCTTGGAATCAGCGGAGATTTTGCAAATTACTATAGAACAGATTCAGAGGAATACAGGACACTCACTCAATCAACATTCATTGATTTGTGGAAAAAAGGGCAGGTGTATCTAGCAAATAGACCTAACAACTATGATTGGGTATCAGGTACTACTATTGCAGATGCAGAAATTATCTATGAAGATCTGCCCACAAAACTAGCTTATATGAAATTCAAAATCAAAGACACAGATCAAGAAATAGTTATTGCAAGTACAAGACCAGAATTACTTTGTGCATGTAAGACCATTATCGTAAATCCTGAAGACAAAAGATACACACAATATATCGGAAAAAAAGTAATTGTTCCAATTACCAATGAAGAAGTTGAATTAAGAACACATCATTCAGCCAAACAAGAATTTGGCTCAGGGGCTGTAATGGTATGTAGCTATGGTGATCAAAACGACGTTGCATTGTTTAGAGAACTAGAGTTAGAAGAAATTGTTGCAATTGGATTAGACGGAAGGATGACAAAAGTTGCAGGAGAATATGTAGGATTAAAACCAAAACAGGCAAGAACAAAAATCATTGAAGATTTAGAAACAAATGGATTTTTAGAAAAAACTGAAGATATTGTACACAGGACACCAGTTTCAGAGAGAAGCAAAATACCAATTGAGATTATTCCAATGGAGGAGTACTATCTCAAACAAAAAGAAGCAGTTGAAAAAATTAAAAATCTAGGTCAAGAAATTACATTTCATCCAACAATGCATAAGCAAATTCTGATGAACTGGTTGGAATCCATCAACATTGACTGGCCAATATCAAGAAGGAGATACTATGGTACTGAAATCCCCATCTGGTACTGTAAAGCCTGCTCAGAGCCCCATGTTCCAGAGCCTGGAAAATACTACAAGCCCTGGATGGAAAAGTGCCCAATTAGTAACTGTACAAAATGTGATTCTACAGAATTTGTAGGTGAAGAACGAACCTTTGACACATGGATGGACTCTAGTGTATCTCCACTTTTCATTAGCAAGTTTAACAGAGATGACGAATTTTTCAAAAAGGTATATCCTACCTCAATCAGACCACAAGCAAAAGACATTGTCAGAACATGGCTATACTATACCCTTCTGAGATGTGAGCAGATTACAGGGCAAAAACCATGGTCTGAGGCATGGATAATGGGGTATGGACTAGATGAAAAGGGAATGAAGATGAGCAAGAGCAAGGGAAATGCAATAGATCCATTGCCGGTGATTGAAAAATCAGGTGCTGACACCTTTAGATTTTGGAGTGCAAGTGAGATTAATCACGGATATGACTTTAGATGTAACGAACAAAAAATCGAGTCAACCAAGAAATTCCTCAGCAAGCTATGGAATGTATCAAGATTCTTGTCTAGTTTTCCAGTCATAAAATCAGGAAAACTTTTTGCATCAGACAAATGGATTTTATCAGAACTGGACAACCTAATAAAGGAATGCAAGCGCGGATATGATGAATACAACTTTTTTGTTCCTGCAATTGCAATTAGAGAGTTTACGTGGAATTTGTTTGCAGCTCACTATATTGAAATGGTAAAAGGCAGAGCATACGGAATTGGTTTTTCGGATGAGGAAAGAGATGGTGCAATATTTACACTGCACAAGGTACTATCAACAATTTTAAAATTATTGGCACCAATAACACCATTTATCACTGAGCATCTTTGGAAAATTTTGTATTCAGAGAAAAGCATCCACAAAGAAAAACAAGTAGAATCAGAATCATCACCTCTTGAAGACTTTACACAGTTTACAAAAGAGATTACAGAGTTTAACTCTAAGGTTTGGAACGAAAAGAAAAACAAAGATCTATCATTAAAGGACTCCATTGCAGTACCTGTTCCAGAGAATTTGTCTGCATTTTCAAAAGATTTTACAGCAATGCATAACTTAGAATAATTATCATCAATCAAGTTCTTAGAGATCTTGAATGAGTTACGACTGACAAAGATGTCTAGAATTTAGTTACGTCGATTGATAGCATCTGTAATTACAGAAGAAGAATGTCAATAGACATGTTTTGCATTATGAAATTAAAGAAAAAGAGAGGATCATGTAGTATCCGTACATATCTGTGTTGCAGCTACTGCATCAACATCAAATCCATCACCCCAATTTGGAGGAGAATCATCAGTTATCCTCACATGTGTGATGCAACCTGCATCAGACAGATCATAGCCATATTCATGAACAATTGAGCCATCGTTGTGATATTGGGTTTGTTTAAGCAAAGTCCAATTCTTTCCATCCGAACTTACTTCAATTGTAGCAATCTCTCTAATTGTTTTCTCGGCACTTGCCTCATATACAATTAGTTTTCCGCCAACAGTTTCAGAGAATCCAAGAGTTACTTGTCCTTGTCTGCCTAGGGCCAATGAATTGTAGGTATTAGTGTGTGAATTGGGTTCATTTAGTGCATTTACAGGAATAGAATTGATGTCATTTACTTTGGATCCTTTATGCCCATTTCCCTGAATGTAGTCTGAAATCCAGTTGACAAAGTGCAATGAATCATTGTCTTTTTGTTCCAAAACAGTTTGATGAATAGTACCATCTTGCTTCTGCTCTAGTTCCTTAATCTTGTTTTTGAGCAGTTGTATCTCATTGATTAGATTTTGGATGATTGTTTCTTTGGAATCAATATTGTCATTTGTGTTGTTGTTACTCTCATCCAAAGGTTTCACAGTCTCATTAGTTGAACTATTTGAGGATGAATTTACATTTGGGGCATATGTAGTATAGTCTACAAATGAGATGGCAGATTTGGATTCATCATCAAATCTTGGGAGTTTTCCTTCACTGCTAAAATTTTGTTGGATTGCAGAATCAGAGAATCCGGCTTCGATGTTAAGATCCTCTACTAGTTGAATCATATCGACTCTTGGAATCTTTGCTGCCTCATGGTATGCATTTCTTGCATCCAGTAGACTTCCTCCATTCTTGAAAACTTCTTTCATTGCGTTTCTTGCGTCATTTACTCTGTCCTCCTTGTAATCAAATAGACCCTGGAAGACAAATTTTGTTTCATCGTTTGAGACTTTGTCTAGAAATCTGTTAAAAGATTTAAGTGGTGTGAAATCCTCGTTGTCTTTGAACATTTGTTGTAATTCTTTTTCTGCTATACTCTTTGCCATACTTCGCTGATCATCGATCAGTTGTTTCTGAACATTTTGTTTCTGAATATCAGCAAACTCTTTTTTTGATTGTTCCATATTCTCAAGAATTTTTACAAGAAAAGGGTCATTTTTAATTCTGTCAGATGCGATCGGGATAAATTCATTTTCAGCATCATCTGCAAATGCATGTTGGATACTATACATTCCAGAAAATAGCATGAGTAAGGCAAATGAAGATGCAAAAAATATTTGCTTTGTTGATGTTTGGTAATTACATGTCATTAAAAAAAGGAATTAAAAATTGCATATAACTAACTAGAAGAAATTATCAGTAACAATAGTACTAACAATTTTCATTTAGAACAGGAGTAATGAAAGAAATTTGACGTGCAATTTAAAAACCATAATTTAGTTAAGCATTAATTTCATCTGATGTACTATAGTTTCTCGATTTTTAGTTTCATTCCATACAAAACAATAAAAAAAGAAATTATGATCCATGTTGTTTTGCCATGAATTCTTCAGCAGCTTTGTACATCTCTTCAGGTAATACGTCTATTTTATGAGTAGCAATTGCCCATGAATGCCCAAACGGATCAAGTACGCTACCAAATCTGTCTCCCCAGAACATATCCATCATCGGCATTGTTGGTGTGGCTCCTGCCTCTATTGCTTTGTTGTATACCTTGTCTGCATCTTCTACATACAGGTGAATTGTAGTTGAAGTACCACCTACTGTAGTGGGAGAACGAGTACCCATCTGTGGAAATTCATCAGACATCATTACAAAAGAGTCACCAATCTGAATCATAGCATGCATTGTCTTGCCGTCTGGTGTAGGCATCTGATAGATTTCCTTTGCATCAAAGGCTTTTTTGTAAAATTCTATTGCCTCTTTGGAGCTGTTTAGAACAATTGATGGAGTTATAGTGTGAAATCCATCAGGTATTGATTTTACCATAACTATACTGAATAAAGTATCTTAAAAGATTTTAATCTAATTCAATGTCCTGTGAAATCATTTTATAATTTCATAGTCAATTGATATATCCAACCTATACCAATATGTAATTAGAAAAATTGACATCTGTTAAAATTGTTCTAGAACAAATTAGAAAATCCAAAGTAAAATGGATTAGAATACAATTTTGTAATCCTTTCGGGTTGTTACATCAGCTTAGCATTCCATCAGCAGAGATAAATTCAAAATCTTTTGTTGATGGCCTTCCATTAGATGGCAGTTCCATAGCAGGATTTACAGATATTGAAAAATCGGATGTCATACTTGTTCCTGATCCTTCTACCTTTGCTATTTTACCAGACTATTTTGATACTGATCACCAAGACCCACCATACATTTCAAAATCTGCTAGAATGTTTGCATTTGTACACAAAGGTTATGGGGGGGGACAGTTCTCTCTAGACTCTAGATTCATAATACAAAAAGCAGAAAATTTTGCAAAAAAATCAGGATTTGAAAAAAGCTATTGGGCCGCAGAACTAGAATTTTTTATATTTGATGAAATACTAGATCAAAAAAACAGATCACCTATTATTTCAAAAGAAGCTCCATGGGTTTCAAGTAACATCGAAGATCGAATAAATTTTAAAAAAGGATATTATCGAGACTCTCCCTCTGATGCCTTGGTAAATTTTCGAGATGAAGTCTGTGACGTGTTACAAGAAAATTTTAAAATAAAAACAATTGCACATCATCACGAAGTAGCAACAGCAGGGCAAAGTGAAATTGTTCTTGCTCACACTGGACTAGTGGAAATGGCAGACAGTTTTGTTACTGGAATGAAGACAATTCGTGAGATTGCATCCAAGAGAGGTAAAATTGCAAGCTTTAATCCCAAACCAATGCCTGAAGACAATGGATCTGCAGTGCATATCAATCAGAGCCTCTGGAAGACAAACAAAAAAGGGTCGTCTAATGCGTTTTATGATGCTTCTGAGAAATATGCTGAATTAAGCCAAACTGCTCATTATTACATTGGAGGACTTTTGGAGCATGCAAAAGCTCTCTGTGCAATTACAAACCCCACACATCAATCATACAAACGACTTGTCCCAGGATATGAGGCCCCAACCAATATCGCTTGGGGGAAAATGAATCGCTCAGTTAGTGTACGAATTCCAGCACATAACAAAAAAAGACCTGAAAATAAAAGAATAGAGTATAGACCTCCTGATCCTACATCTAATGTTTATCTTGTAGAGTCTGCCCTTTTGCTTGCAGGTTTGGACGGGGTGAAAAAGAAAATACAACCTCCTGATCCAGTTGATGTGAATACCTACAAACTATCAGATAGTGAAATGAAAAAATTCTCAATAACAAAACTTCCAACTTCTTTGAATGAATCAATTACTGCACTATTATCTGATAACAATTTTCTCAAACCTATACTTGGAGAGGATTTCCTTGAAATATATCTGAGTAATTTGAAGTTACTAAAATGAAAATTTGTCACGTAATAGGGCAAAACTTTGCTTCTAACTATATCCCCATACATGTTGTGCTGGGGTTAGAGCAGAGCAATGAGAATTAACTCGTCCAAAAGAATAATCTAACAAGTTCTTGAGTTACCTAATAAAAAACACAGTATGAATTTTAAAAATTTGCAAATATTTCAGATTTAGATTTTAAATCATAGTTAAAAAAATTTCATTTTTTCTTCTATTCAAATCATTTTATTTAAATTCAATTGTAATCAAAAAATACCCGTAACAAGTGCAATTGATGCATTTGCAATTGATATTTTCAGAAAAAATCAAAACGGGTAGTTATTCTTCTACCCATATTTTTTTGGTACCCTTTTCTGTTGACATCCAATGGCCCTCCATTCCATCTTTTATCTTGTGTGCAGAGAATATGATACTTGGAATTAGTGGTCTGCCTTGGGTTTTAATTGCCTCTATTCCCAGACCTTCTCCAGTTTTTTCCACAGCCATCATCACATTGAGGGTATCTCCAGCATTAAATGGCATCATAGTTTGATTGACTATGACATCTTTGTTCTCATTTGTTTGAAGTACGCAACGAACATTTGAATTTGATATGTCCCTACCATTTTTTCTCAACCAAAAATCGACACTACTTGCTCCATCCCCAGACAATCGCCCTACTTGTGGTGCGGCTATTATCACATATGTACCAGATTTCTCCATCACAATATCTGCAGGATGATCATTAGAATGCCTAATTCCTGAAATTGAATCATTTTGATCCATGAAAACAGACACGGGTTCTATTGTGTTTGGTCTTTGGTCTATCGTACTAATTATTTGTGCAAATTCTATTGTCATATTGTATGAAGTAATTACTTTGATAAAACATAGGAGTGTTTGTTTGTAGTCATTTGTAGTCAAATGTAAAAATGTTAAATGTTATGTAGTTGTAACAAAATACTTGCAAAAAACTACTGATATTATTTATGTTTGTTTTATTTTATTAAGATTAGAG
>JAOUAE010000073.1 GCA_029861085.1 Candidatus Nitrosopumilus sp.
TTACCAAAGGAAATGCAACTTTTGAGTTTAGAGAATCAGGACATGTAATTGGTGGAAGTACTGTTTTGGTAGAATCAGAGAAAAAACGTCTCTTCTATACTGGGGATATCAAAACAAATGGTTCAAGAATGCTTCGTGAAGCAGACTTTGACATTGGTGAAATTGATCTTCTAATTACTGAGAGTACATATTCCCAAACAGAACAAAAACCAAGAAGAGAATCAGAAAAAGAATTGATTGAATTTGCAAATGAAGTAATGGATAGAAAAGGAACGTTATTCATACCATCATTTTCAGTTGAACGTTCTCAAGAGATGGCATGCATTTTAAAGAGTGTAAACTTTAAACACAAAATTATCATGGATGGAATGGCACTTAAAGTAAATGAGATAATGTTTAGACATCCTGAATACCTACGAGACCCCAAAGTTTTTGCTGATGCAATAAATGACGCAGTTGCAATTAGAGAACATAGTGAAAGAAAACGTGCAATGGAAGAACCTTGTGTAGTAATTTCTCCTGCAGGAATGCTAGTTGGAGGAAACGCTGTATTTTATTTACAACAGTTAGCATTTGATGATAAAAATGGAATCGCTCTAGTATCATACCAAGGTGATGGTACACCTGGAAGGAAATTACTTGAAACAGGAAAAGTATCAACACGTGGAAAAGACATGAATGTTAAAGCAGAGGTCAAACAATTTGAATTTTCAGGTCACGCAGATAGAAATGAATTGTTTGATATGATAAAAAGTATAAAAGGAAATCCAAAAGTACTAACCGTTCACGGGGATTCAGAATCTTGTGATAGGTTTGCTCAAGAAATCCATGAAAAGTTTGGGCTCGAAGCATATGCCCCAGCAGTTAATGAAACAATAACTGTCTGAAATGCTAGACAATAATGCAATAAATGTAGAAAATTCAATTAATAGCGGGCAGGTATTTCTTTGGGAGAAAAATGGGAAATATTGGTATGGCATTAATGGGCAAGATATTCTAAGGATTAATAATTCTGGAATCATAAAATCATATCAAAATATCAAAACAGATTTTTTTAGAAAAAAAGACAACATAGAAGAAATAATAAAATCAATTTCAAGAGATATGACAACTAGAAAGGCAGTAAAGCAATTTCTAGGATTACGATTGCTTGAACAAGATCCATTTCAATGTTTGATTTCCTTTATTGTATCTTCAAATTCCAATATACAAAAAATAAAGTCAAGTTTAGAAAATATAACAAAAAAATTTGGGAGAAGGGTAGATTTTGACAACCAAGAATTTTTTTTATTTCCAAAACCTGAGATGCTTGCAAATGCGTCAACAAATGAAATTTTAAAATGTGGTATAGGCTATCGTTCAAAATATATCAAAGAAGCAGCAAAGATGATTATTTCAAAGGGCATAGATTTTGAAAAATTAAAAAAACATAGCTACTTTGAAACTAAGAAGGAAATTTGCATTATTCCAGGGGTTGGAAATAAGGTTGCAGATTGTATAATGCTATTTTCACTAAACAAATTAGAAGCATTTCCATTAGATCGATGGATGATCAGAATTTTAGAAAAATACTATTTTAATGAATTTCAAATTGAAACTAAAACAATCACAGAAAAACAATATGACATTCTTCATAAAAAAATTGTAAATTATTTTGGTCCATTTGCAGGATATGCACAACAATTTCTATTTAAAATGGAGAGAGACAATTACCAAAAAAAGTGGCTGTAAACCCTTAAAATGGTAATTAATTGGTAGGTTTTTGGGCCCATAGCTCAGCATGGATAGAGTGTTGGACTTCTAATCCAATGGTCAAGGGATCGAAGCCCTTTGGGCCCGCTTGATAAAATTATTTATTCGGATTTGTAGGGTAGATTTTGTGAAAGACATAGAATTCAAATTGAATTCAATTGAGATTCATCCAAATTCTGAAATCAAAGGAATAATTTCTGTTTCATATCCAGGAAGATATGATGGAGTTGTGATAAATACACAGATTTTGGATTCAAATGAACATATAGTTTACAAGTCTTACAATGGAAAGAACATATCACAAAATGTTTCAAGATTATTCATCAACAAAGATGTAATGCCTGAAAACAAGGCAGAGTTTACTGCACTAATTAAATTTGAACCAAAACAAGAACATGAAATAAAATTCAGAGCGTCAATTATTGAGCAACACAAAGAAATTGAAAGCCAAATAATTTTTGCAAAATATTCTATCTAGAATCTACTTTTCTCTACAGTTATGCTTGCAGTCATCCATGGATGAGGTTGACAATGGTAATGAACTTCCTGAGGCTCTGTAAATAGGAATTCATAGGAATCACCAGGCTTGAGTACACCTGTAGAACCAAAGTCACCGCTATACGTGTCAGAGTGTCTATGATCAGGAGTTACTGTATGTGCAGTATCGTCATTATTTAGCCAAATTACTTTGTTATTGATATTTAACAATGCAGTAGCTTTGTTTGGAACATAGTTCTCATTTCCTTCAATTACTGCACCTGGAACAATTTCAATAATAAGATCTTCTTCTGGATGTAGGATATGTTCAGAGACTGATGGCTTTGCTAAAGATTCAGGAAGATAAAATGAAGTGTAAAAAACTACAGATACAGACATTGCAACGATTACTGCAATTACGCCAATACCATATGCGTGGCTAGAGGTGGGAGCACTCATAAATTTTTTAACCTCTCAAGTTCTTATAAAGCTTGTTTAGAATTTTTGAGATCATGGTTTGTTAATATCACCAGAGCCAATATGTGGATTGTTATCTACACCAACTCCTAAATCTGCTTGAGTCTTTGCAGGAATCTCTGGAGATAGTTCTTTTAGTTCTGGTTTTGCTTTTGAAGCATCGCCTTCTGGAAGTTTACTTGATTCAGGAGATGGCGCTGGTTCAGCCAATCTTGGTTTTTCTTCCTGTACTGGAGCTGGCGCTGGTGGTGGAGCATTCTTTTCTTGACTAATAGAATATCTGTAGACATGGAAGAATGCTGCAAATACCAACAAGATTATTCCTATAAAGAACAATGATAGATTCTTCATTCCTGTTAAAGCAGCATTATATGCTGCAATGTTTAGGAATACTTGGAATGCCAACAGTGCAACTAGTACCCAGTTGATCCACTTTTCAGAAAGATTGATAGTGGCTACCTTCTTTGGGCCTGTACTTTTTGCTAGTTTTGACTTTCTTTCAGCTTCATTTGCAAGTTTAATCATCATGTATGTAAATCCAAATCCTAATGGGACCAATAATATCATTGTAGAATAGAAGAAGATTGGATCAATTACCAAACGTTCTACTAATGGAATTGAGATGTCAGGCGAAATATAGAATCCCCAATAAGTAGTAACCATAATTTGAGCTAGGCTAGTAATACCAAATGCTGTGACAAGTGGTCTGTCTCTCCATGAGAATTTCTTGTATCTATCGATGAATGGGATTAGCACAATAGATATTATGAATAATAGAGGCCACAAGAGTCCTGTAACAAACTTGTCGTACTGTGTCCTCATGAATGCATAAATTCCTGTCAAATACCACTCAGGAACCGTTACACCTGGCGGTACAGTAGGCTCAAACTTGAATCCCATATCAATTGGAAACACGCCACCTGTAATCAGAATAGCACCTCCGATGGCCATGACCATAGGCACATCAAATACCAAGAACCTTGGGAAATGAACTGCCATTAAACCTAGCATTACAATAGGTAACAAGAACACATGTTGTGCATAGAATCTTAATACAAAGTCTGAGAATCCACTTCCCAGCGCCGCATCACGAATCAATGGACCCGCCACAGGAATTGACGTTGTCAGAGAAGCAGCAATACTAATGGCAAGTTCTGCTCTTTCACTAAATATCACATCATATCCAGTAAATGCTTCAAGAATTGTAACGACACCAAGAATGACACCAGTCATCCATAAAACTTCATTTCTAATTTTGTATCTTCCACTAAAGTATTGATAATACATGTGAAGAACAGCTAGAAGGACCATCGCATTAGAACCATGATAATGAATATTTCTTATGTGGAAACCAAATGGAACTTCATCATTAATAAATTGAACACTATCCCATGCCCTATCCAAAATCGGCTGATAGTAAAACATGAGAAGAGCACCAGAGACTCCAAGAATAATAAATACAATAAAGGTAAGCATTCCTAAGAATCCAAATGGACTAACAAATCTAGCCGGGAATGAAAACTTGATTGCTGTAAATATTGTTCTGTCTATTCCATCCCAAAGCCAGTAAAAGAAGGCAACTGCTCCAGTTCTTCTTTCAAGCGAAACGGCCATATCCAATTACTCCATTTTCATTTGCATTAAACTTTGGGGGCAGGACAAAAACAAATCCGTCAGAAGCAATCTCAAAATCTAATTTAGGTAATGTGTCTGAAGGTGCAGCTTGTAATGATGCAGGACCGACAAAGGCGGTTCCAGTTAACGGATCATACATACTTCCATGACAAGGGCATTCACCTCTCTTTCTTCCCTCATCTGGCCAGTATTTCCATAAACACCAAAGGTGAAGGCATATCATACTGTATCCACGTATAGCAGATACATCTTTTTTGTCTCCACCTAGTTCTTCAGGAAGTCTAATGAATTGCCATTTACGAAATGCTTCTGCATCAAGTGCAGCATCACCTGTTGCAGGATAGGTAATTACTTCAGCATGATTTATTGGATAAGTGTTAATGTTAGCTTGAGTACCATCAGGTAAAATTACTGGAACTTTTTCAAGAGATGCCTGGTTTGGGTTTGGCATGAAATTACCAAATGGGACAAATGGAGCAAACGCTAATCCTGTGCCTGCGGCACCAATTAACTTTAGAAAGTCTCTTCGGGATAATCTACTGGATTTTTTTGTCCCAAGCTCTGACATTCAAGCTGACGTACTCGCCAAATTGCTTATAAACTTTGTTCAATTATTTAGTAGATTTTTGTCTAATGATGAACATGCAGACAATTCCGATCGCAATTCCAGTGATTATACCAATTGCAATGCCATTACTAAGTGATGAATCAGTCTCAGGAATAGTAATCATTGTATCTTTAGACGAGAGGGTTTCATTTAGGATGACAGTATCTTCCTTGATATCAGAATCGGTTGGTTCAAACTCTATTTCGATTTGGTCACTTGGAGGTTTTATGTCAGATGAAATATTTGTAAATTTTGCTGCAAGTGTGATAGGTTCAGTTGTTGAATTTCCTCCAAACAAAGTTGAATGTGTTAAAAGTGTATAAGTACCTGTTTGGTTAATTGGCACATAAAGGATAGTAGATGTATCATCTTTGTTTTTTACTGGGAAGAACCCTCCGCCCTGACTAAAGATAGAATTTCCCAACCAATCAAGAGAAGGCCATCCAAGAAAATGACCAAACACTCCAGAAGGAACATTAGTTTGTATTATTTGTCCGGATGGATCCATAACAAATACAGCTAGATTAGTATCATCAGTTGTCCATGAAAGTTCAATTGCTGCAGAATTAATGGAGTCATTTTGAATGTCAAAATAATATTGTCTCCAATCTCCTGCCATATAGCGATTAACCATATCAAAAGCACCTTTGGTGTATCCATTTCCATAAAGGACATCATCGCTTTTTGTTCCTTTAATCAAAAGTGTAGAATCGTTTTCAGTTATCGGGTGTTTAATTACAAAAGATACTGGAGCATTTACAGTGTGTCTATTACTTTCAAAAGTTAAAAATCCTTGATATACACCTGTCTGCAAATCATTTGGAGTAACCAATGTCACATTAATAGTAGCAATGTCTCTTGGAGAAACAGAGATTGTTTCAGATTCAGGCCACAGTACAGACCATTTATCTTTTTGATAATAGCTTGTAGAAATTGTATAATCCATTGAAGTTGAATTTTTTTGTGTGTCGCCTAACCAGTAAGAATATCGTGTAGGCACTGGATAAACTCCAACTAATGGAATACCTTCAAATTTTTCTTTAGGTTCTGAAACTCTTAATTCTTGAACAGTCCCCCAAGAACCAGCTCTATTTACCATAGATAGTTCATCACTTGTGATTTTTGTATCGTTATCATTATCAATCCAATCATAAAGATACAATGAAGAGATTTTGATATCATCGGCATAAACATCAGATGTGTCATTCATGAAATCATTGAATAGGAAATTTGTATTTAGAATCATTAAAGATGATTTATCTGGAATTGGATTTTCTTCGTTAAAAAATTCACCAAGTTCAGTATGTTTACCTATATCAGATAATTTAACATAGTTTGGAATAAAAGTGTCAGTTTTGTTCAAAATAGAATCTTGTTGTCTAACAATTGTTGTTCCATCAAATTGAGTTTTTGTTATTAATGATAGAATTTCTGGTTTTACATCAATTGTAAGTGTGTCATTGGTTGGATTTTGAATAGTAAAGGTAGCCGTAGTTCTATCCCCTGGGAGTAATTGTCCTGCAAACCAACTAGTCATAGGAAACGAACGAGTAGGAAGTTGAAAATTTTCAAATCCAACTGCTGTTGAATTAAAGCGTTCAATAGCAGGCTCAAGAATTTTTTTGATGTTGGAGTATGATGCATCATTATACACAACAAAAACCCCATCTTCACCATGAACATAATTCAGAGCAGATTCCACATTTGCCAAACCGGATCCTTGAGTGAATGGATCATTTTGTAGGTCAGTTGCAGTGGACATGAGAATACTTTTGATAATAAATGGATCATAGTCTAGTGATTGTTTTGTCATTTCTTCCATTAAGATTGCTGCACTTCCTGAAACTAGTGGTGCAGCCATACTAG
>JAOUAE010000219.1 GCA_029861085.1 Candidatus Nitrosopumilus sp.
AATTTCGTTTCTTATCATCTTTGCAGACATAAAGACAATGATAGTGAGAAGTGACAAACTTCCTTTTAGTAACTACACCAAATTGATATTTCCAAATAATATGATTAATAGTAATAAAACCAATATCATCCAACGCACGTAAAATATCTTTAAGGTTATTCCACCCTGAAAAAACATACATGCTCCCAGAATCTTTTAGAATCCTAAAAACCTCACTCATCCATGCAAATGTAAAATCATAATAATTCTCAGGTTTAATTTCATTATATCCAGATAATACCCTAGATGAAGTTCTATTGTAATTTGCCTTCTTCGCTTTAAAATTAATTGCAAATGGTGGATCAGTGACAACTAGATCAATTTTATTTTTAGGAATTAAAGCCATCCCTTCAATACAGTTTTGATTATAAATTTCATTAATTTTGATTTTTTTCATTTTTAAATTCAAGACTAATTCTTAGCTTAATAATCTCATGGTTCAAGATGAATAACTAATAATAAATCATCAAGTCAGAATTATCAAATAGATCTTGAAATTCTCATGTCCAAAATGTAAATCAAAAATTGAAATTCAAAAAACATTCAACAAAAAAATGCATATTTCTTGTGAAAAATGTGGCATTGAAGATCTCTTAGAATTTTCAAAAAATGCAGATGAAGTATTTCTAGAATTCCTTTCAAGGTTTGATCAAGGTTTAGTTACAGAAAAAGGACTCTCAGAGGAGCTAAAAGAAGAAGGAATCATCAGAGATGAAAATGAAATTAAAGAAATGATTGGCAAGAACAAGCCAGATAAAATCACTGAAGAAATCCTATTTTCAAAGAAAGACTATATTTCACAATACAAGGTTTTGAAGAATCCCGAACCTAAAATGGGCTGTAAAGTTGAAGACTTGGGATTAAATGAATTAATTTCTGAACATCTAAAAAATCTAGAGATAGAACAATTTTACAAATTTCAAGAAGAGGCAATTAATGAAATCATATTTGGAGAAAATGTTGTAATTGAAGCTCCTACCGCATCTGGAAAAACAGAGGCATTTTTGATTCCAGTAATTCAAAAAATCAAAAAAGAGTCAGAAGAGGGAAACGTATTTGCAATTTTTGTATATCCAACAAAAGCATTATCACGAGATCAACATCCAAAAATTCAAAAATTTGCTGAAAAAATTGGAATTAATGTTAAAGTCTTTGACGGAGACACGAAACCTGATGAAAGAAGGGAGATTATTGAAAATCCACCACATATTCTAATTACGAATTTTGATGTATTGCATTATCACATATGGCATCAAACAAAATTCTCAACAATTTTAGCATCAACTAAGATTCTGATAGTAGATGAAGCTCATGTATATTCAGGTATTTTTGGATCAAATGTTCATTACATAATCAAGAGATTAAAGAGAATTTGTAATAGCAAATTACAATTTGTTGCAGCATCAGCCACTCTGGAAGATGCTAAAGATTTTTGTCAAGAACTATTTGGAGAGAAAATGCAAATTATTCACGGTTCTGGAAAAAAAGGTCAAACAGATTTTGTAATGCTGTTTCCATCACTTAGAACGCAAAGAAAACTAATGGTAGAACTGACAAAAATAATGACTGAAAAAAATCACAAAACAATGGTGTTTAGTAATTCACATCTCAATTCAGAACTTTTAGCAATTCAAGCAAAAAGACAAAAAATCAACATAAAAGTTCACAGAGCAGGATTAATGGCAAACTACCGAACGTCAGTAGAGAAACAATTCAAAAATGACAGTTTATCAGCAATTTCATGCACTCCTACGCTTGAATTAGGCATAGATGTAGGAAACGTAGATTGTGTGATCTCATCCACCATTCCAGTAAACAGATTAATTCAAAGAATTGGAAGAGCAGCAAGAAAAGGACAAAGAGGTTACGCGTTTTTAGCACTAGGAAATGATCCAATATCACAATACTACAAGAATCATCCTGATGACTATTTTGAGGACATTGAAAAAACATACATCGATCCAAAGAATCCGTTTGTGGAAGAATTTCAAGTACTAGCTATGGCATG
>JAOUAE010000220.1 GCA_029861085.1 Candidatus Nitrosopumilus sp.
GTCATGGCATTGTCACCAGACAGAGAAACTGCAATTCCTTTTGATGGTGCTGGATTTATGTTAAATCGTCAAAAATTACCAGAAATTCAAAATGAAAGATGTAAGAAAATGGGTATTGAGTTTGAATATGAAATTAATCTAACAGGGCTAATTTATGATGGAGAGCAAGCAGTGGGAATTCACGGTATTGATAATAAAAGAAAACAACCATTCAAGAAAACATCAAAAATTGTAATTGATGCAACAGGAGTTACATCTATGCTTAGAAATGGACTTCAAAATTCTACTAAAGTAGAAAAGAGAATTGATAGACGAGATTTAGAATCGACGGGAAGATACATCATGCATTTCGAACCCGGACAAAAAGATCTTACTGAATTTGATCCAGATTATTGTATTATTCATTTAGATCAAGATATTGCACCTGGAGGATATGGATGGGTATTCCCAAAAGGAGATACTAAAGTTAACATCGGTTTAGGTGTAGAAAAATCTCTATTAGATAAACGAAACAAACGACTAGGCAAGAAAGACAATGTGGAATCACTGATGAAAGAATATCTTTATAGAAATACTGCAATCAAAAACGCAAAGTTATCAGAAGATCCTGAAGACATTAACAACAATTCAGGAATATTCCAAGTTTCAGTTAGAAGACAAAACGATTGTATGGTATCAGGAGGATACGCAATGGTCGGAGATTCAGCATGGATGCCAAAACCAATTGATGCTGGAGGTATAGGACCAGCTTTGATTGCAGGAACAATTCTAGGAAATAATGTAGCTCAAGCATTAGAAGCAAATGATGTTTCTGAAGCAGGTTTATGGCAATACAATTTAGATTACATCAAAGAGTACGGATACAAAACTGCAGGTCTCGAACTCTTTAGACGATTAATCCAACAAATGTCTAATGAACAAATCAGTTATGGAATGAAACATTTTTTGGGCAAACTTGATGCTGAATCAATTAGTAAAGGTGAACATCCAGACTTTTCAGGATTAGGAAAGATTGGAATGATAATTAGAGGTGCAATGAATAAAACAGTTGCAGACGGACTCAGATATACTTCTAAAGAAAACCAATGGTTAGTTGAACATTATAATAATTATCCAAAAGATCCATCAGGATTTGATGAATGGAATAAAACACTACATCAAAAACTCAATGAAGCATTTACAAAAATAGAATCATTTGATTCTTAGATCTAATATTAAATATTGATTAAATCAATGAAAACGTACTTTGGAAGAAACACAATATCTTGATTGGAATAATTCGATTAAAATTCTAAACAAGGCATATGAGGCAGGTCTTTTTGTGCTCATCATAGGGCCAAAGGGTACCGGAAAAACATCACTAGTCAGAGATTTTGCAAAAAATAAGAAGGTAAATCTTGATTCTATTAATTTCAGTCTCAGAACTAGAGAAAGTCATCTAGTTGGTACCAAAACTCTGAAAGATGGAACCGTAAGTTTTGATGAAGGTCTCTTGATAAAATCAATGAAAAGCGGAGATATGCTTTACTTGGATGAGATTAACTCAGCTGAAGCAGATGTTTTACTTAGACTTGATGAAGCATTAGATGACAGACGACAAATTGTATTAAAAGAATCAACTGGAGAAGTTGTAAAAGCAAAAGAAAATTGGTTTGTAGTTTCTACAATTAATCCACTTACACATAGTGGAACAAAAGAATTACCACCACAATTACTAAGTAGATTTCCAGTACGAATTAGATTAGAATATCCTCCAGATGATATAGAATTAGAAATTGTAAAAAAATATGTTTCAGGAGATCATGATTCAGAAATAATTCAAGCAATCAAACTAGCAAATACATTAAGGCAAGCTGCTGCAGTTGAAGAATTATTTTATTCACCTAGCTTAAGAGAGACAATTGCCTTTGGAAAATTATTAGATAAAGAAATGTCACCAAAAGAAATAGCAGATATTGTTTTTGGAAATGTCTATACACAGTGGGGAAATATAGAATATCAAAAAGTAAGCGACATTATTACTTCAATGTTTG
>JAOUAE010000221.1 GCA_029861085.1 Candidatus Nitrosopumilus sp.
CAATTGAAATTGGATCTAGATATGAGAAAAGACTATGATGAATTATATGGGCCAGTAAGTTATGTAATTTCTAAAAGAAGTCATGCTGAAAAAATTTCCATACCAATAGGAAATTATATGATATTATAGATTACTGAACTAAATTTTGACCCGGCAAAAATTGACGAGGTTATTTTAGTCTTCAAATCTATTCTAAAAAATTATTCCTAAAAATGAACATATTCTTTGATAGTTATTGTTGCATAATCCTATCTAAGATTAAGAATTAATTTTTGGATTCAAAAAAACAATGAATAGATAAATCATCAACCTAAAGGAAATTAGTCCAAATATACTAGCACCAATCAAAGTGGGAACTGGATTTTCAATAAAATTAAGATCATTTTTTACCTCATCATAATATGGCATTTTCTCCATTAATTCTTGATGTTTTCGTAAAAGATCAGCTGGAGGGAATCCTCCATCTTCAAAAATCTTTTTTGCCTCATTATAAGATGAAAATTTCTCTATAAGTTCAAGAGCTGCTTCATGTGGATGAATATTGTGGACATATTGATTTCTAATTTTATTGAGAATTTTTAGATCTTCAAAATAATTCTTATCAATAAATCCTAATTTGAAAAGATGAGATGGCTTGTCTGCAAAATCTTTGTTTCTCAGAAATTTTTTTGGGTTTTTATGAGTCTGAAAAATAATCCCATCAATTAATGCTTCAACCCATACATGAGCACGCACTATTTGTCCTATAATATCATTAGATTTACCAACATCATTAATGATCATTAACAAAACTTCTCTTGGTTGTTCAGATTTTAATGATAAAATTTCTTCTTCAGTTATCATAGACTCTGATAATGATGGTCTAAATGATACATAATCCTATCTAAGATTATGCAAAAATAATCTAAATCAACAGCAGTAGGAAAAAATTAGAATATGTAGATTAAAGAAAGAAAATATCAAATAAACGAGATTGGTAATTGTTCATTAATCTTTATACACATTACTCAAATCAACATTTTCTGTAGAAAGAACTACGGGTTGATTTACAGTAATCCCCTTGTGTGGGTTTCCATTTTCATCTATTTCAGATTTGATTTCAGTAATGACATGTTTAATAGAATTTGCAGCAAAGTAATTTGATATGCCATATGTTAAACCAATTTTAGCTGTATTTTCAGGAATACTAATTTGTGCAGGCAGTATTTTTTGAGCAATGCCTAATACTACACCCGTATCTGCATTAATTATTGCAGAACCACTACTTCCAGCAGTTCCAATAATATCAGTTTGAATCCCATACGGATTTTGAGATTCATCTATAGGCAATAATGAAGAAATTATTCCTGGTTGTATTATTGGACTCCATCTAGTATTATCATCAGAATGTAAATTGATAGATGAGGATGTGGAAGGATAACCGCACATGATAACTGGATCCAGTATCTGAATTTTGGTAGGTTCATCAAATTTTAGAAATGGGAATTTTTCATTACCTAGAACTCTTCCCACGTAAATATCAGAATCGACTACAATTTTTGTATCATCTTTAGTGAATTCTATATTTCTAAGTTCATATCCTAATCCCACCTTTATAGAAACAAATTCTGCATGATCTTTTCTTGCTTGACTTATAAAAATACGAACGTCTACATCGGTTCCCTTTTTCTTCAATTTTTCTGCTATCGTGTAAACAGAATTAGAAACATGTGCAGCACTTACAAAAAAACCAGATTCATCAATCATAAATCCACTTCCTGCCAATAGAATTGGATTTGCTGTGCCTTTTTTTGTCAAACCAAGTGCTAAACTAGATTTTTTTAAATTTGAGATAATTTCTGTTGACACCATAGTTCTACAAATCATGTTAAATTAAATAACCATAAAAATATGTCATCTATTTTTGCATAATCTCCATTAGGATTACGAAATGAGAAAACACATTAGATCTTAAGACCAGAAACGTAAGATTCGGGTGACAGTTCCAATGTATATCTTATTTTGTAAATTTAGTATTTAGATCTCACTGA
>JAOUAE010000222.1 GCA_029861085.1 Candidatus Nitrosopumilus sp.
TTTGAATCCAGCTTTTGGCAATTTACTTTTCCTTACCGTACTTTAAGGTACTCTGGTATATAATGTTTTATTTTAAAAATAGGTTGCTTGTGAAAATGGAAATCATTCTTTATACGATACCTTAATCCAAAAGCACTATGGGTCGAGGATACTCAACTGAGGATATTAGACAAAAACTGATTTTGACCTTGGAAGATTCTGATACTGGAATGTCTGGAGTTGAAATCTCTAAAAATATCGGTATAAGTCGAATTACTATGACAAAGTATCTCCAAGTTTTTGCAGCTGAAGGATTACTCCGACAAAAAAATATTGGAAACATTACATTGTGGTTCTTAGAACCTGGCCAAGAATCTTTCAACTTTCCTGATGATTATTTCAAAGTTGCATCGCAGTATCTTGAATATTTAGTAAAAGGTACTGAAAACCAAGTTTATTCTTTAATTCATAATTGTCTACATTCAGGGGCTGCAGTAAATCGTTTGATATTTGAGGTAGTTCTACCTACCATTGATTCTGTTAAGAATTTGTATGATGATGGTAAGATTGGTACGGCAGAACAGAGTCTTTTCCGAACCACTATCTCAAAATCCCTTCAAATCTTTAATCAGCTTCAGGTAGTATCTGATCCCAAAAAGAACGTGGTTGTAATAGCAGCTGATGTACAAAGCAGTTTAATTTCTGAAGCTGCATCAGCCGTTTATCATTCAGATGGTTGGAGGGTTTCTCATTTAGGTGATATGTCTTCGGCAATCAATGTCTTGTTTGATCTTGATTTTCAAAAACTGGTTGGAAAAATCTGGAAACAAAAACCTGGGGTTTTGATAGTAACTGTATTCTCACAAACTGGTGAGGGCCTAAACTTTTTTGCTGACTCTATAAACCCAATTAAAGAAAAATCTGGAAAACGTATGAAATTGGCGCTATGTGGAAAAATATCTAAAAAAACCAAAATTAACTCTAATATGTCATCTGAAAAACTTGAGGATATCTTGCAATGGTCTCAAACTGTAACTCAAAATTTAAAATAATGAAAAAATGGGCCCGATGTGATTCGAACACATGACCTTTCGATTTCTGAATGGTTTATCAGTCGAACGCTCCAGCCAAGCTGAGCTACGAGCCCACGACCAATTCTCTAGGCAGGAGTCATTTAAGTTTAATTTTCTTTCCACTTGATTGAACATCCAATTGATGGATCAAAATCTTTTTCAATTTTTTCACCAGATAATAATTTTTGCAAGTTGTTAATCATTGTCTTTTCTGTAGCCTCATCATCTGGTTTCATAGCATTATCAATTCTTCCATGGAAAATTAACTGTTTTTGACTATTAAACAAAAAGGGATCTGGCGTACACATTGCACCATATTTCTTGGCAACTTCTTGGGTCTCATCTACCAAATAATCAAATCCAAATCCTTTTTCTTTTGCTGTCTGTTTCATAGCTTCAAAACTGTCTTCAGGATAATCCGTAGAATCATTACTATTAATTCCTATAATGGCAACCTCTTTTCCAAATTTCTCATATAATTCATTTAGAGCATCTACTTTTGCCTTAACATATGGGCAATGATTACACATGAAAATTACCAAAACTCCTTTGTAATTACTGTAGTCATTTAGCGAATGTTTTTTGTCATCGATTCCCAATAATTCAAAATCAGGTGCAACGTCTCCTGCTTTTAGTTTGATTTGTGATTCCAAAAGTACCATGGAGAAACGACCTTGTTTTCAAATAAAATCTTTGCCAAGAAGACAACAATTAAAATCCACACCCTAACCCTTCTTCGTGTGGGCCGGTAGTATAGCCTGGTAGTATACCCGCCTTGCACGCGGGGGGTCACGGATTCAAATTCCGTCCGGTCCACTTCAAAGTACCACCGATCTATGCGGGATTTCAGACTGCTGGATGGATTTAAATAGGATAAGTTTCCGTTTTCTCGTATGGCAAGCGCTATTGATGGATGGCCGGTGTTTATTCCACTCATAGTGGGTTTAGCTCCAGGATTAATTTACTGGTTA
>JAOUAE010000223.1 GCA_029861085.1 Candidatus Nitrosopumilus sp.
CCGACGGATTGAATACTACCATCGATGTCAGTTATTGTTCCTACGACTTTGCCCATGAATGTTCCGTACATGTCTTTGACGTTTTTACCGATAATTTCTATATCATCGTGGGTCATGTGAATAGGTTTAGAGATTTGTATAACCGACAAAGTGTAAGAAATGTTTTTAGTTTTAGTAAGATTTTTTTCACCAACTTTTCACCACCTAAATTTTAGTAATTTTAAAATCTAGAGATAAAATAGCATATTCATGATTCAAAAAGAAGAACTTCAACAAATTTTGAATTTTGTTGCAAGTAGATGGACTGAAGCTACCAAAGATCCAAACAACAAATCAATGGATAGTTTGCCAGATGATTTTTGGATGAATTCCATCGGAGGAAAAACCGCCAAAAAAGGCTTCTGGGTTACAACATTGATGTATACAGAAAATGAAGCAGATGCCGCAGCTTTCAAAGAAGTGTTAATGAGATGGCAAGCTAAAGGTCATGATAAAAACAAGGAGAAAGGTCCCGATCTAATTCAAATTGGAAAAAAGAAATAGACTATTAATAATTGAAAAAGTGCACATATGCATTGTCAGAATTTTCAATTAAGGAAAAAAAGAGTTTATCGAATCATTTTTCAAATACGGAAGACAACGTCTTTGCCATAATTAGCCCAAGACAAGTTGATCGCGGCGCATTAATGTCAAGATACAGTAGAACAGATAAAAGTATGAGAGAAATTTTTCTTGATGAATTTTTAAAAAATAAAAACAGGGGCGAGGAATTTTACAACAGAGTACTTTTAGAGTACGGTGATGATTCAGTTGCAGAGTTAGGCGAAGCACAAATTGCAATTGAAGGATTGTCAAACATTGCAGTAAAAAAAATCGAAGACAGACGCATTGGATTATCATATTTAGAAAAGTCATCACGGTATGTAGTGTGGAATAAAAAAGAAAATGGAAAATATAGATTTTACAGAGATCCTGAAATTATGAAGTCGCGGTTTGCTGATATGTACGAAGATAGTTGTAATTTTTCATTTGATATTTATTCAAAAAATATAGAACCGATGGTAAATTATGTTAGAGAAAAATATCCCATAGAAAAATACAGTTTTAAAGATTCAGCAGACGGAAAAGAAAAAATATTTTCTAAATTAAAAAACCAATCAGACATAAAATCAGCCAACATGATTTACAGGGGATCAACTAAAGCCAAAGCACTAGACATCCTCAGAGGATTACTGCCAGCATCAACTTTGACGAATGTTGGAATCACAGGAAACGGACGAGCATTTGAATATCTTCTAACGGTTTTAGGCTCATCGGACCTTAAAGAAGAGCAAGGTTTAGCCTCAAAAATCAAAAAAGAGTTAGATACAACCATCAAATCATTTGTCAGAAGAGCTGACGACAAATACGGAAAAGCATTTCAAAGGTACCTAAAGGATGTCAAAAACAAATCAAGGGCAGCCACTAGAAAAGAAATTAAGTCAAATCCAATCAAAGGTTCAGTTACAAATCTTGTGGATTACGAATCAGAAAAAATTGCAATGGATAAAATAATTGCAAGTATAATGTATGAGCAATCTCCAAGTACATCATATCAAAATATTTTACAACAAGTAAAAAAAATATCAAAAGAAAATAAAATTAAAATCGTTAACGAATTTATACAAATTAGAAAAAACAGACGGCATAGACCCTCAAGAGCATTTGAAAATACGTATTACACGTTTGATTTATGTAATAATTTTGGAATGTTCAGAGACCTACACAGACATAGAGCATTAACTCTAGAAAGACAATTGCTTACAACTGATCATGGATATAATATACCAAATGAAATTAAAATTCTTGGAATTGAAAGAGACTTTAAAGATTGTATGAATAAAACAAAAGGAACATTTGAAAAAATTAGAAAAAAATACCCAGAACAAGGACAGTATGTTGTTAACTTTGGATATAATTATCCGTATTTTATGAAATTCAATCTCAGAGAAGCATGTCACCTTATCGAGTTAAGAACA
>JAOUAE010000224.1 GCA_029861085.1 Candidatus Nitrosopumilus sp.
ATGAAAATAAACGTAAAATCAGATTTCTTTTATGAGTGATTTTATGCTTGCAATATTTTCAGGAGTTAATTCTATTTCTTTATGATCTTGTTTTACATGTTCTGTTACTTTGGTCATCAATTGTTCTTCTGTTTGGGCAGTCTCAGACCAAGCACAATCCTTACCGGCATCTGCACAGCTAATACTTTTTGTCATGACAAGAATCAGCTTCTCAAGTATTTATTTTCTTGCCAAGTTCAAAAATTCTAGATTAGGGAAATAGTTTTGGCCAAGGTATGAATTTTTTCATTTTCTGGTTCTAGGATCTTATTATCAGAGTATCGATTACTAAAATAAAGTAAATCGACTATGTTTGATTTATCAATGGTAATAATGGTAGCTTTAGAATTTTTTGGGACATTGGTATTTGTGAGTATCAGTAATTTATCTACAAATGCAGACGCTTTTAGAATATTTTCAATGGATGTAGAATTCTTACTGTGATCTTTGCCCATTACAACTGCAATTCCAATCTTTGTTCCATATTGATCAGTATAAATTGCATCCAGCATTCGTTTTGAATTTTCTGGCTTTGTTATCTTCCCTGTATCGTGTGCAAAATTAATAAGATTTGAAATTGCTTCTTTTATCTTTGATTGTGATTTGCTTTCAGCTGATTCTAGTCGTAATTTTAAAAATTGTCCTATTGGAACATCTAGAATGCTATCATGTACCTTTAATCCAGGGAATGCACTCTTGAGAGTCTCATCAAGTGCCTCTTCAGAAATATCTTGATGACCTAACTTGAATGATTTTTCCATAGCATGATACAAAATGTTAGTTAATGATCGTACACTTGTAAAATCAGGGAATTCATCACATAGTACTCTAATTTTACCTGTCAAATCATTTTGTTGTTTTTTTGTGAATCTTTCATTCTTTTTGTTTTGTTTGATGTATTCTATTGCAATTTCAGATAGTTCATCTATTGAGTTTGAACCAGCCAGATCAATCTTATAATTTGCCTTTTCTAGCCTATCAAACAAGGAAACATTAGTTTCTTTGATTTCAGAATATTCGGAGGGAGTTGCAATAAGCATTACAACTGAAGATGGCAAGTGTTTGTTGATTATTGATTTTATAATTTCAGCAGAGCCGGGATCTGCATCTATTTCATCAAATGTGTAAACTGTAATTTTACCAAGAAGATTATGATTGAATTTGGAAATAGCAGACAAACGTCCTAAAAATTCATCTAGATTAGAAATCGGTTCAAATATCTTTTCAATGATATTTTGAATAATGAGTGCTTCATGAGTGTTATAATTGCAAGCCAGATATTTTTTCAAATTCTCATTTGGGGGTGTTTTTTTATTATTAAGAATTTCTTCAGTCTTGTCCTGTATTGTGGTTCCCACAAGTTTGTCTACAAATCTATAGCCTAGCGCCTTTTTTGCTTGTAAATTTCCATTGTCTGCCTTTTCACAGATATCTTTAAGAAATTTTTCCCTGAGTGCGTCGAATGTAGATTTGTTGAATCCTGCTATGATTGCATCATACAGGCTCTCCTTTGTTTTAGGGGAGATGGTTGAGAAATCCACATATGTGCTTTCAATATTTTGTCTCATTCTTAGTCCCTTTATGTGCAAGGCAAGATGGGTTTTCCCAGATCCTATATCTTGTATTACAGTAATTAGTCGAAAGTCATTTTCGTTGGATTGGTGCTTGGATGATTGTCGGTATAGATCCTTGATGCATTCTAAAATTGATTCTTTAGCTTGGATATGTCTTGTTCCACCTAGAATTCGGGCATCTTTTTCTGTAGGAGTAGGACTACTAGGATAGGGATTGTGTAAAAGACCATATGGATAATTCATAGGCACCTCACATCCACGAAGTAATCCCTGTACAAAGATTCCATCATTATGTAATTTCATAAAAAATGTTTGAACTCCAAAGATTGTTAAGACAAACAATTTGGTGAAAAAATATAGGGTTTGATCCAGCTAAACCAATTATTTTGGTTGGCTTGTAT
>JAOUAE010000225.1 GCA_029861085.1 Candidatus Nitrosopumilus sp.
TTTCAGAAAATGGAATGATGGTTTTAGGAATTGTTTCATTGTGATTTTTAGAAGGCGTTATTATTTGCGTGGCTTCTGAAGTAAAGTATCCATTATCAGAATTCTCAATTGATGTACTACAGTTATGGGGCTCATCAGTTCTTGCATCCATTGGGATAAATTTCCCGCTTTCAGATTTGAAAAGTTCATCCCAATAGATATCTGCACCGCACCCTTTAGAACATCGTTTTGTTTTTCCAGAGTAATTCATTCCGTAAGAAACTTTTTTTTTGGTAATTAACTCGGGATTGCATTTAGGACAAATACCCGGACTTGCAACATCAGCAAGATTTTGTGAAAGCTTGGAATCACAATCAGGACAAAACTTCATATTAACAAATTAGTTTTGGATTCAGCATATAATGTATGTCCAAAATTTACTGTAATGAATTAGGTCAGTTTTTCGACATTATTTTTTTTAAACAGGACTGTTTATCATGGTAATATTTAGAGGTTCAAATCCACTGGGACTCGCCCACTATTTTGAGGATGAAAATGAACGCAGGTACGCGTGAAAATGGTTTCAAAAAATCGGCTGCAGTAACTAATTGTGATGCTTTCTTAATTGGGCATTAATCTGTACAAGTTGTTTTTTTTGAGTCTTTGGAACACCAACATAAAAGTCAGCATAAAAGTTTCCATCATCTTCGTACCATTTCGTATCAATCCCCTTGCTGTGCAAAAGAGATAGAGTTTGATTCTTCTCCTCGGAATCAGCAAATTGTCTTTGTGGTATTGGTTGTAGATCGATTTTTTTCAGAGAATATCCATAATAATCAAAAGTTTTGGAGATTTTTTGGATATCAAAAATCCTCAAAACCGAGAAGGTGAAAGTTGGAAAAATATCATGTGTGTTAGATTGAGGCAAATTGGATTTTTGTTTTTTTATTAATTCAAACAGATTTGAAAAAGCCTTGTATCCAATATAGCCAATACATCCAGTTGCAATTACCATATCGATAGGGAAAAAGGCATCAGGTAATTTTTGATAGTCTGATTCCAAATTAACACAAATGCTATTTTTACACAGACCAACGTCTTTAGAAAACTTAAGAGCAGGCTCTGAAATATCGATTTGATAAAAATTTAAATTTTGATTATCCTGTTTTTTGAAAAATTCAAAGGAATCCTGTCGTGTAGGAGGAGTATCCTTCCTTAGGAAAAATTGATCCAGCTCAGACATGCTCAAATCATGCCTCATTAGAGAAGAGTTTATTCCATAAGAGCTTCCTAGATCAACAATATGAATTGGTCTTTTGAGTTTGTCGACAAGCTGTTGTGCAATTTGTATGTAAAGTGGTTTTGTGTAATCTGGTATTCTATATGATAATCTCTTCATCTCTTTTAGATATTCATAAGGCGAATCTTTAGTGTAGATGTTTGTAAAATCTTTTTTTACTACTAATTCTTCCATCGTGAGCAAAAGTCATGCTCGAACCCTTAATAAAATCAGCTCATAGATGTTCCCACGGGGATTCATCTACCAAATTGGGGATAAAAATGGACGCAATTAGAATAATATCTTAATTCTGTAAATTATGAACTACCATCATAATTGCAATGAATAATGAACATCACAAAATAAAACTATTCCATTTGATAGTGTCTTGGCAGATATAGAGTGACCATCTTGTAATCCTTTCCCACAAACATAACACTCAACTTTAGAAACAGATGATTGTATATCACGTGTATTTTTGAGAATTTGCATATTTTGTATGATCGCTTGTTTTACCCCCTGCATGGTAACAATCCTGCGATCAAATATAATATAAAGGTACCGTACTATACGGTAATAACATCATGCCTGAGAAATAGACTACTTTAGACAAAAAAAGTATGGATAGAAAGTCTCATCAATTTAAATAATAAAGCATCAAAATTTTGTCTATGGGTGGACATCTTTGGAAATGCTCAAGCAAAAATAATACCATTAGATTTATCTGAAAACCAATTTCAAATTTACAATAAAAT
>JAOUAE010000226.1 GCA_029861085.1 Candidatus Nitrosopumilus sp.
CTCACTGAGAATAGGGAATCTGCTTACAATATTTCTCAATTAGGTTACAAATCTGTGACTCTTGATGGTGAATATTTTGAGGCCAAGGGTGGCACTGTTGTAATTGATATAAATTCAAAAATTTCAAAACTTACAAAACTCATCTCTATGAGTAGTGATATTGATGGGTTATTCCAATCTATTAGTATAGTTAAAAAATACTTGCTCAAGAAAAAACATTCTTTAAAAAAATTAGAAGACTCAATCCAATCGTATGATGATAGGCTTTCGATTTCTGAAAATTCACTTACGTCTACAAATGAAAATCTTGCTAATCTAAAATCAAGAATTGATTCTGCTCTCAAAATGAAAGAACAACTAACAAAAAGAATATCTGATCTAACTTTGAGAAATGATACTATTGAATCTGAAGTAAGTACTGGTGAATCTCATATTCTATCGTTACAAGAGCGCATTAAAATTGTTGAGGAAAATTATGTTGGTGGAGAACAAGATCGTATTGCAAATGAATTATCTAGAATCAACATGAAAAAATCTGATATTGAAAAACTGTATACTATAATTATGAATGAATACCGTGACAAATCATCACAATTAACCACACTACAAACCCAAGATGATGGGGAAAAATCTCAATCCAATCGTCTTAATGACGAAGAAAATTCTTTGAATTTAGAATTTCAAGAATTAGAAACAAAAATTCAAGAATTAGAAAAACAAAAAGAATCAAAAAATCAAGTTCTTGTAACTCTGAGAGAACAAGAACAAGAGTTAATTTCAACTTCTGGATCTTCCATTGGGTATCTGAAAGAATTTGATGACAAGCTCAAAACTCTATCTGAAAAAGACAGAGATTTGACAAAACAAATTAACACATTAGAACGTCAGTCTGATTCTTTAACTCGTGATTTGCGTGATTTAGTTGAAAATGAGACCAAATTGCAACAACTTTTGTCTGCATTTGGTTTTGATAAAGACATGGAAACATTTGATGTCGAATTCATTGTTCAAGGATTGACAAGTGAATTATCTTCTCTTAATGCATTAAATGCAAAGGCCCCTGAAACATACCTTGAAGTATCGTATGGGTATCGTTCTATGTCTACAAGAAAGAACTCCCTTGAAGCCGAAAGAAATTCAATTGTAAAATTCATTGAAGATATTGAAAAAGACAAACGACAAACATTCCTGGATGCATTTGATAAGGTGGATAAAGAAATTCGTTTAATTTTTAATAAAATGACTGATGGTAATGCTTGGTTGGAATTACAAAATGAAGATGACATATTTAATTCAGGAATTTCATATCTTATTCAATTCCCAAACAAACCAAAAAGAGAGTCTACATCAATTAGCGGTGGTGAAAAAACGTTAGCTGCAATTGTGTTTGTTCTTGCTTTGCAAAAACTAAAGCCATCTCCTTTCTACTTGTTTGATGAGGTAGATGCACATCTTGATGCTCCAAACTCTGAAAGACTTGCAAAAATTTTAGAGGAAAGATCCAAAGAAAGCCAATTCATTATGGTGTCTCTAAAAGATTCAGTTATACAAAAAGCAAAACTGATCTATGGTGTGTTTCCAAAAAATGGCGTTTCCCATGTTGTTACTTACAAGGACAAACGAATTCCATCTGTTAGAACTTCTTAGTCTAGTTTTACATGACATGCAGAATAATGTTCTTCATTGATCATTTCTAAATTTGGTTCTTTTCTACATTTGTCAATGACATAAGGACATCTTGCCCTAAATCTACAACCTTGATACACGTCAATATCTGCAGGATCATTGATTCTGATTTTTCTTTCTTTGTGTAAATTCTTTGGATCTGGTTCTGAAATTGCATCAATTAGTGCTTGAGTGTATGGATGTTTGGGATTTGTTAGAACTTGATTTATTGCTCCAATCTCAACAATTTTGCCCATATACAAAATCCCTATCCTTTGACCAAAATATCTGGCTGTTGCTAAATCATGAGTGATGTAAATAAACGAAATATTGTATTTTTTCTG
>JAOUAE010000012.1 GCA_029861085.1 Candidatus Nitrosopumilus sp.
CCATGCCAGTTTGTGAGTATGTGAATTGCGCCATGGATAACGTTCCACTTGTGGTCCGTCATACCCAATTAGGTTCCATTTGATCTCATTTGTATAAAGTAGCCATGCATTAAGACTCTGCATTAGCAATCTTGAAGAATTTGCAATGCTGTCTGTCAAATCTATGCTATCTGCAATATTTGCAAAAGATGCTATTCTTTTGGCATTTGCAGCATCGTAGGGACTATCTATAAAATTTTTCTTTTGTGTGATGGTAATATCAAAGGCAAGGTTCTCAGAATCATTTGGATTTGAAGGGCTTTTGGTATTTGTTTTATGAACTATTTTTCCAGACTCATCTCTTATAATTAGAAATAATTCTGGCTTACCTTCGAACCAGTTATCCCTATAGAGATCACTTTCAAAGATAATTTGGAATTTTCCAGATTCATCTGTCCACGAGGATCCTAAAAGATCATCAACTCTGTCATCAAACCATTGCTGATCATTGTCTAAAAGTTCAACATAAAATTTTGATTGTTGAATATTTTGAATACTGCCCTTGACAGTGTAACTCGTCACAAGTGTTTTAGCTGTGCATGATTATTAAGAATTTATATCCAATTTTTCGTATAAACCGAAAATATGCGATGAGGTAAAAGAGCAAAAAAGATGTTATCTGTTTTGGAAAAGTCAATAAGAAATTTGTAGATGCAAGAATTTCACTGTATGAGTAACTACTCTGGTTTAATTTTGATTCTAATGCGACATAACAATGATTCGATAATTAGAAGATATTTTTACAACACAGTTGCAAAAATATTATGCTGCATTCAGTGCAAGCAAAACCCTGTTGATTGCATCATCTATCTCAGCAGTATCTGCAGTCAACAATTTTGCTTGCTTGTATTTTATCAGTGCGTCTGCAAGCTGTCCTTCATGTCTATCCACATTGCCAAGACCAAACCATGTATCATATGATTCACTTATTCCATGAGCTGAAGCATAGTATGCCTTTGCATCATCAAACCCATTTTGCTCATCCAAAGACAATCTATAAAGTGCATTGGCTTTTATAATTAGAGCATTAACATAGTTATCTACGTGGATATCCGGATCATGTTCATAGTCATTTATCACTTTTGAAGACCAAGAAATGGACTTGCTATATTCTCCAAGAACATGATAATCCTCTGCAAGAGATATCTTTCCCCATACAGAATTTGATAAAAGCGGAGTACTGTGAATTGCAATTGCACATTTAGTGAATGCAATGTTTAGTCTGTCATCGTCCCTGATCAAATTGCCTAGAGTTGAAAGAGCCTGAAGATCATTTATGTTAAAATATTTCAACACTATGGTGGCATGTTTTTTTGCAGACTCATAATCCTTCTTTTCATAATTGGTATCCATGAGGCTGATGTGGTATTTTTTTAGCTCAGATATTTTATTTGGGCTGAAATTTGGCAACTCCAGCAAATATGGATACTCTGAAGTTAGATTCTTCGTTGACCCAGAATGTCGTGAGACGCAGTCGGCAGCTTCATCTTCAAGTACATCGTTTGGCCCTTTAATCAAAAGAGTGGTTCTGATTACTTCTTTTCCTCCCAGTGAGTTTTCAGTAAAACAATCGAAAGTATATTCTAAATCATAGATGATCGAATCTACATTACAATCGTAATTTACTATGCTGGACTTGCTATCTGAAGAAAAAACGTTTGTGACCATTAATGAGGTACCGTGTAAATCTGCTGGTAATTGTGCAGGGGACAAACGGAATTCTACTAATGGATCAGAATAATATGCATCAATAAATGTGATACCTCCGCCTGTTGCAACAAGGGTTGATACTACAATGGCAGTAAGAACTGTTTTTGATGTCATTACACCGCTGCCGGATGTGTTTGCCGAAGACATAGTGACAGATGCTGCTTGAGATAAAGGTGAGGCTGAACCTATTGCGGTTGTCGCATACACACTTGTCATATTTGCAAATCCATTTTGAAGAACTGCAATCAGACCAACACCGATACCGACACCGGGAAGAGGAGAAATCCAATTTACCCGTTTTTCACTAGATTTAGTTTTTGTGGTGAGACGACTCCATTTTTTAACTGATTCATTTTCAGTAATTATCCATTCAAAATGCTGTGTTGATTTACCATCTAATGATTCTATGGTTCCCTTTATGGATGAATATTTGATGGCTTCTGTTATCCTTGCTACGTATTCAATTCCATCTGATTCTAATTGCTTGATGTTTGCTGTTTCATTTTTGTGGATTATGTGTATGGTTGGAAACCACTGTTTGGCTTTCTCACTGTCGTACAATGACTCAAAAATAATTTTTGTAGTTGCACGCAAATCATAAATCTTGAATGATTCATTGTCACTCAAAAATCAGACCTCGTTTTCTAAAAATTCTACAAAGGCGTAGGTATTCTTACTCAATTCTTTAATTTCATTTTCATATTTGCTTGAAAACACTATTCCACGCCGAATGATTGCTTGTCGTACTTTTGAATTTGAGAGTATTTCAAAAATATGATTACATTTTTTGCTATTGCATTCATCGCAAGTTATTTCGTTTTCAGCTATTGCAAATGAATATATTTTATCAGGAGATTTTGTTTCAAAATAAAAATAAAATTTCTCAACAGTGTTTTGTTTCTTTTTGGTTTGTTTTCTGATGCGAGGTTTATTCCAATAGGGAGTTCTGCATTGGACGTTGGCACAAGTATTGGGTGTCTCCATTTTGCCCACCCACTTATAATTACATCTGTTACAAGTGTTGATTTTAAGCTGTTGCACAGTAATATGATGATTTTCTGCTATTAAAATTTATAATTAATCGCTAAGCTAGTGTGTATTATAAACATTGATTGTAGATTACACATAATGTATATATACATTAGTAGGGATGTATAAATGGTGAAACTATGATGACAAACAAGCTAATTCTCAGATCTGGAATGGAACATCAAGCGTTTCAATCCGATCCTTTCACAAGCCAAAAACAATTTCATTCCAACCAGTTTCCTCAAAATGAGTTATCATATTTTGCAAAAGTGAGTTTTTCACCAATGATCGTAGCAAAGATAGGGGATGTAAATTAGGTTGTGCTCGATAATTGGATGCCTGTATAATCAAAACACTGTAGATGTTGCAGATGTGATCGTAGAATCTATGGGAAAGATGGAATATAGGGGATATGACAGTGTAGGGATAGCGACAATTAATGATCAAAAAATTACTCTAAAAAAAGGAATAGGAAAAGTCTCGGTTGTAAACAAAAAGATGTCATTGGACAATCTCAAAGGAGATGTTGGAATAGGCCATACAAGATGGGCCACTCATGGGAGTGTTACATCCGTAAACGCACATCCACATGTCTGTGCACAATCTGAAATCGCGGTAGTACATAACGGGATTATCGAAAACCATCTGGATCTAAAAAAACAACTCAAGCTAAAGGGTGTCATTTTCAAGTCTGACACCGACACAGAAGTCATACCAAACTTATTGTCTTCATTCATTAATCAAGAAGCAGAAATAAAAAGCGCAGTAGTCAAAACAGTTTCAAAATTAATTGGGCAGTATTCTTTTATCGCAATGCTGAGAAATGAAACCTTGGTTGGAGTTAAGGATCATGAACCGCTAATTTTGGGTATTGGCCCCACAGGTTATTTCCTTTCAAGTGATGTGTTGGGATTTGCAAAGCATGTGGACAAGGTAATTTATCTTGATGATGGACAATTTATCGTTCTCAATCATAATGGTTACAAAATATATGACTTTCAAGGCAACCTACTCAATCTTACCCCGACAAAGTTATCCAGAAAGTTTGAAAATATTGAAAAAGGTGATTATGATCACTTCACAATGAAAGAAATACAGGAACAAACATCTTCAATTTTAGAATCCGGAAATGAATTCCTGGATGAATTTGCAACATTCGCTGAAATTTTGAAAAACTCAAACCGTGTTTACATTACAGGCAGTGGTACCAGTTACAATTGTGGACTGGTAGGAAAGTATCTCTTTCCAAAAGTTGTGGGAAAAAGCATCGAACCCATCATGTCCAGTGAAATGAAATCCTTTGAGAATTGCTTTGATGACAAGTCTGCACTCATTGCGATTTCTCAAAGTGGGGAAAGTGCGGATGTACTAAATTCAGTCGCTTTTGCCAAAGAAAAAGGTGCCAAAATACTGTCAATTGTAAATACTACGACTTCATCCTTGGTAAAAATGTCTGATTCTTTTATTGGATTAAACTGTGGGTACGAGGTAGGAGTAGCTGCAACAAAAAGCTTCACATCTCAATTGATCATACTCTATCGCATACTGGAAAAATTTGATCCTACGCTAAATGTTTCTCACAGACTCTATTTGGTATCCAAGGCAATAGCCAAAATACTAGACAACAAAAAATTAATTCTAGAAATTTCTCAAAAACTAAAAAACATTGAAAATCTGTATATTTTAGGCAGAGGCATACACTATCCTATTGCCAAAGAAGGAGCGTTAAAAATTAAAGAATTGTCATATATTCATGCCGAAGCAGTTCCGACAGGAGAGCTAAAACATGGTCCACTGGCATTAATTGATGAATCCACATATATCATTTTAATAAATCCCACAGATGACAGTTCAACGCATTCAGATAACATTTCAAATGCCAGTGAAATTAAATCCAGGGGGGCAAAAATTATCGGTATATCCAATGAAAATAATCCAATTTATGATTATTGGATTCCTTTACCTAATATTTCCAAAATATTTTATCCAATAATCGAAACAATTCCTTTTCAATTAATGGCATATTATCTTTCAATTGAAAGGGGGAATGATCCTGACTATCCTCGCAATTTGGCAAAATGCGTTACTGTAAAATAGAAAACCAAACTAAATTGCTTATTTTAAAATTATGAAATAAATCAAATCTACAAAATATTTAAACTCATTGTGTTAATCCAAAAATGTGAAGATTATTCTTAAAAGATTGGACTTGTTTTGTATTTATCCTCATGCCAAAATTTGACTCATCCTTTAAAATTATCACTTATCGATCATTGATCAATACAAATTACCTGACTTACAAAATCAACGAATCATTCGTTTTACTTTTTTGTAAATTTTCAATTTACATATCATGAGCAATCAAAACAATCAAAACAAACCAAGCAACTGGGAAGAAATGCAAGGGCTTTCCTGGTTCTTTTGTGAATACAAAATGTTGTGATTTTTTTCAAACCGTCATTTTTCACTTATAAAACATAGGAAGAACTTATGAACACAGAATTTCACATCCAATCTATATGTGTTGTGTTGTGATTTTTTTGAATTATGGGAATTATTTCTTTTTTCTAAAATAGGATCTCATTGAAAGGTCTATCTGCTTCTCGTTATCTTTGTAACCTGGTTTTGTATTCGATGGGTATTTTTTTGTAATATTTGGTATTCTTGGACCGAGATTATGCAAAAACTAACAAATTATGATAATGTAAAAATTTGAAGGCAGCATACATTTTTTATAGCTGCTTAACTAATTCCGTATCTTTCCTATATTTACTGATGCACATAAATTTGATTATACATTTTCTAAATTAGAAATTGATTGGAATACTTCATGGATATTTGTTGGAAGGCTCAGGAAGCAATATTTGGACCAGATCTATTGTAAGATCCTTGTGTAAAAATGGAGAGACAATTCATCTTGTATGTCAAGAAAACCATCCCGAAAATTATGATTTCATATCAGAATGTCATCATCATTATTCTGACGGTTCAGTTGAAACAAAGTTAAAACAAGATGTTCCATACAAGGGCAAATGCATTATGCATAAACCACAGTTAGGCAACACATTACCAGTCTATGTATGGGACAAATATGAAGAATTCTCCAATGCTATTCCGATGACCGAGTTACCAAATTCTACAATTGAGGATTATCTTGAACGAAATACAAAAACCCTGTTAAAAATAATAAAGAATTACGGACTGACGTCATTACATGTTAATCATGCAGTGCTACTATCTGTGGTGGCCCAAAGAGTCAACAAAATCACTTCCATTCCTTATGCTATAATGCCACATGGCAGTGCAATTGAGTATGCTGTAAAAAGAGATAAACGATTCTTAGATCTTGCCAAAAAACCATTTGAATCTGCAAAAAAAATTTTTGTCGTTAGCAAAGAGATGGAAAATAGAATATTGTCTATTTTTCAATCCGTCCCCAATATCAACCAGAAGATGACACACTTGAATTTGGGTGTAGATACAAGTATTTTCAAACCAGTCTCTCCTGAGTTACGTCATCAAAATATTGAAAAACTATTTCAAAAATTGAAAGATACGCCTAGGGGCAAACATGATGAACAGTCAAAAAATTTAAGAAAAAACCTCAACTCCACTTTACAATCAAATGAATTAAGTAAACTAATATCTTCGACCACTGATTATCAAATGAAACATCCTGATGTTGATGTTGAAGCCAAACTAGAAAAAATTAATTGGACTCATGATAAAGTAATTTTGTTTGTAGGGCGCTTGATAACAAGCAAGGGAATCCAATCAGTCATTGCGACTTTGCCGTTGGTATTTCATCTGCATCCAGATGCAAAACTGATAATCGTAGGTCATGGTCCATTACGTGAAATAATGGAGATCTTTTTGTGGGCACTGGAAAATAACGAAAGAGAATTAGTTGAGAAAATTATCACATGGGGAAAATCTCTTGAGGGAAATTTGGATAACAAATCTCCCTTTGAAGAGGTTTTATCACTCTTCAATCAATTGGAAAAAAATAATGAATTGGATTCCTATTATGAAAAAGCTCACAAACATATTAGATCAGACAAGGTAATCTTTACAGGCTATCTCGGTCACGAAGAGTTGCGTTATCTTTATCCTTGCTGTGATGTGGCAATCTTTCCATCAGTGGTGATGGAAGCTGGACCTCTGGTATTTTTAGAGGCACTGGCATCAGGTTGTTTTCCATTGGGGACTTATTTTGGAGGAATGGCTGTAAATATTGACTCAATTTCTGACAGATTGCCAAAAGAAATATCCGATTTGATGAAAATAGGCGTAAAAAATGATGTGATGTTATTTGATATTGTCAAAAAAATTAACGGTGCTCTTTTACTTGATGGAAAATATCGATCTGCATTAAGCAAAACTGCCAAAGAATTGTATGATTGGAGCAGTGTAGGTGAAAAGATCTCATCAGAACTTAATTCAATGAACCGATAGTTTTCTTTATGCATGATCTTGTATCTGATTATGAATCCCATTCTCTAAAATCTTATTTTGTATTCCTTTCTGACATTCTTCATAATGCTTTTCATTGTGTCAAAAATTATGGTCACACGGACCGTTCTATCTCTACCCGGGTATAACGCACATGAAATATAGTTGGAGACAAAGATTTTGCTCTAAGTATTGAATCAAGATTGAAATTTATGAAGACATGGTTAAATTATTTTAAAATTACAAATACGGTATGATAAAGTCAATTTCTAAAATACTTGAGAGATTAGAAGAACTGTCAACGCTGGAAAAATTAAGACAAATCGATGTTGCCCCTGAAGACAGAATGCTTGCAATTACAAAAGAAACAGGCGAATTACTAAACATGATTTTACGTCTAAAAAATGCAAAAAATATGCTTGAAGTTGGGACGTCAACAGGATATTCCACCATATGGTGTGCAGAGGCTATCTGTGAGCAATCAGGGAAAATCATCACAATTGAGCAAAATCCAAATAAGATCAAAAGAGCCAAGGAGAATTTTCAAAAAGCTGGAATTGCAGATACAATTATCGTAAAAGAGGGATTGGCAATGCAAATACTGAGAGACTTAAATTTACAAAAAGAATACAGAGATTTTTTTGATTTTGTCCTAATTGATGCCGACAAGGAAAATGTTATCGAATACTTTGATTTGATTTTGCCAATGGTATCTCCTGGGGGGGTGATAATTACGGACAATATGCTGTACCCTGAAAAATATGCACAAGATATGGGAAAATTTTCAGATTATCTTAAGGAAAATCCAAAACTTCGAACTATAACAACACCTATTGGGAATGGAGAAGAAATTACAATAAAATTGAAATAATGATTTTTGTATTTACATGATTTTTATCACAGTTAAATTCTTACTAGTTCTTTTTGATCATAAGTAAATAGATTCTGATAGATAATTATAGATTATAATCAAATTTCAAAAATGGAATTTTAATAGTTTAGTCTCTATTGTGGATTTGAACCAAATTGATAATTGTTCTCTAAGAATTTGTTTAAAATTATTTTTAATGCAATGGATATCTTTAAGTTTCAAAGGTTGCCCAAATATTCAACTGTTGCCTGTTGTCTATGTGCAAAGATTTTTTCAAGTTTATCTAGAGCATACCATTCAAACATTTTTCCAATAAATCCATACCGTAGTTCAAATTTGATCTCATCTGTTACCCTTGTCTGATTTTCGTCTATTTTATGAAAAACATGGGTGTGCCTCCAGCTTTTGAACAATGCATTATTCATTTCATCTACATACGTGTATGGCTTGCAGTCTGTAATTTTGGTTTTCCAAGTTATGCGAGTCAGTATCTTACTTGAAAAATAAGCAGTTTGCCCTAGAGTTATTTTGTTACTGCTTGATTCTATTATCTTGAAATCCAATCTTTTGGGAGTAATTACTTGTAAATGCTGTAAATCTGTATAGAAATTCCATACCTTGTCAATGGAAGCATCTGCAAGAAAAGAATGATGAAAGATTTTCAACTATGTTGAAATCTCACACTTGTAATATATCTCCTAAAACAATGTCTTGGGATCTTTATATTGATATCAAATATGAAAATATATCCGACAGACACAGAAAATCCATTTCTTGGATATCTGGTGTTTTGTAAAATTTAATCCAAAGTTTTTTATCACTATTTGTAAAAAAACTATTTTTTATTAGTATGATTGAATTTAAAATAAATAACTGACTTCATAACTCACGTGCCGAATGGAGCAGTCACAATAGATGATATGATCATGACTAAAATTATTAGACCAAATGCCTTTGCAGTTCCAAACCCGTTTACTGTTTTCACTGCCTTTACTGACACAACAAAAATCCAGACTACAAATGCAATTGTAACAGTGACAAACAGTCCCACATATCCTAACATGGGCCCAATCAGGGATAGGATCTGCTCTTCGTCTTCATCTAGTTCTATTAACAACGATGAATCTATTGATGCTATAGAGTCCATCATCAAAAATAACAGTATTGAAAGAATTACTGACATTGGAATTAATGGAACGTGCGTATGAAAAATTACAGAAAATACTTTCTTCCAGTTTGTGTTACCTCCAATCTTTTTTCCAATGAAGTAAAATAATACGGCAGAAAATAACCCATTCAACGTGTTAATTCCCACAAACAAGATCACATCTGTGTTGTCTGTTGGGAAATTGTCATCATCAACGCCTTCAAAATACAAGTCATCAAGGGGAATCATTATGAATGGTACCAGCAATAATGCACCCAGAATGGAAGTAAATACCAAAAGTCCTATTGACTGTGCAAAATATTTTTCTTCATTGTCTCGTACTTGTGCAAATGCAGAATTTGGCGCAGTAATTACACGCAAAATAACATTTGGATCAAAATACAAGGCAGATGTATAGATGCACCTATGGTACATTCTTAAATTTTACGACTATTTCATCGTGATTTTTTATATTGTTGATGATGTTATTTGTTACGACATTACACAAAGAAAAAAAATGAAGATGCAAGCATTGTGTCATGAACAGGACGGCTCATTTTACAAGCGTGAGATCTCTGTCGGGAGAAATGTTCCTTAAGATGTCTTGCAGGGAACTTTCAAGAGAAACAGCCTTTTTGTCGTGTTGCATCTTCATTTATGAATAACAACAATTACTTGATAACATATTTGGTACATCCTATCTATGTACCAGTATCTAAAAGAGAATTATTTTAAAATTACAATAACAAAAATAGAAATTATTGTTGATTTTATAATTGATGCACACTCCTAACGCCAATCGTCTATGACGTATCTATCTGCAATATTATATGCATCATTATTTGGTTGATGCAAGGATACTCCTAGAAAATCAATACAAAAATTTTGGTTTAGCATTGATTGGTATGCATTATAGCGACCAGCATTAACCCCTCCTGTTAGACTGGAGATCTCTTTTTCAATGGTTAATTCTTCACACGCATTCAAAAGATTCACAAAATTACTTTGTGCATCAAAATTTGCCTTGACTGCGCCAAACTTTACGTAACATTTGTCATTTCCAGCTTCTGTATCTTTTCCACAATGGCATATTGCAAATCCTGTAATCTCTTTGTTTTTATCAAAGAGGATTACAGTTTCTCCAAAATTCATCTTATCTACCGCCTTTATTTCTAATTCCAAGTCAAGACCAGGGTAAACTGTATTTGAAACTTGATTGCATCCATCAAGATACTTGTCTTGATTTTCCTTGCATTCTGAATATTTTGCCCAAGTTAATTTAGAATTTAAAATAATAGGTCTGGATTCTACCTTTTTTGACATTACTGGAATTAAAAATCTGGGATGATATCCAAACTTTCTGTACAAGTTAATGTGTTTTGGACTATTTGCAAATGTCATGGCTCCAGAATGGGTCACCTTCCATTCCTGAAAGCATTTCATTACGGGCTCCATCAGTTTACTACCTATCTCTTTATTCCAGTACTCTGGATGAACGGTTAAGGGACCAAATATGCCAACACTTCCCCAATGAAGTCCAAAATTGGAACCTACAATCTTGCCATTTGATTCGGCTACAAATGATGCAGAAGAATCAGCGCTATAACGTGGATTAGCATATCTTGCATCTGATCGATAGTCTTCAGGATTGTCATGACCCATAAAGGTCCCAAATGCCAATCGAATTACCCTTTCTGCTTCTTGCAAATCCGCTTCTCTCATATGACGAATTATGATATCACTCATTTACTATCTGTAATTCAAATGCGTGAATAATATCTATTATTCATACTATTCATATTTGAAACAACTACAAATAGAAAAATGGAAATAATTCAATACTTCAATATACAAAAACTGATAATCTCAAATTAGATGATTATATTTACTCATAAGATTGATTTTAGAAAAAGAATCAAACTAGTTTTTTCAATATGTTAAACACACTAGCGTGTTTTTCAGGAGTAATCCACAATCTTTTGTATACCTTGAAATCCGTTTCAAGTACAATCGCTTTTTTCTTTGTAGGTCGTGTAGCATCAAAATGAAACCAATCCCTGAAATTACTTGAACCAGAAATTCGTAATTGTCCTGATGATAGCCCAATATTTTTTTCTGAAACTTTTCTAATATTTGATAGCATGACATCTTTTTTGCCCCATGGTAAAATCCATGATTTGAATCGTATTTTATCTTCAAAGATTTGCATATGTTTGTCATTGTATAGGGGAGTTTTTGACATGTTTTGTTGCAAATTATTTCTAATTTAAAGATCTCATTTTCCATGAGTATAATTCATGTGAATTCATTCTTTGTCTAAAATTAAAATTTCAAGAAAATCTGATAAACTTTAGTCTTTTACATATTTGATATCAGAAGTATCTTCATTGTCTTTAATTTTTATAATTACAGTGTCTCCTAATTTATTGAAAATTCGTTGACGTTTCTCATTTGTCAATATCCATCCCAAAGCCACGTCTATTGGCAGTAAAAATGATTTTCCAACTCCTCCTATCAAAATTCCTTTTAATTCTGCTTTAGATCCGTCAATACATACTACTTTCAAATTGAGAATTTTCTTTCCAATAGTCTGACCTGTTTTATATTCTAAGATTACCCAATACACAAAGAACAAAATGCTGGTAGGGATATACTGTGTATTTTCTGCCCATAGCCCATTTTTATCCAATTCATAGTAAATTGTTCCAAATAGGGCAAAAATTACTGCTGTTGAAATACTTGAGATGATAATAAAATCAATCAACCACGCAAGAAACCTGTCTGTCCATTTGGCAAGAATAATCTTTGAATGTATTTCTGATTTTTCATCATTCATGATTTAATTAGATGTGTCAAATTAATAAAATGTATTAATCTCTAACTAGCCTTAAAATTTATAGCCTTAATTCACAAATGGATTTAGAATTATTTTTGACATCAATAAACCCTGTTGATCTGTTTTTATGGACATTTCGTAGAAACGAAAAAGATGTTGTAAATCTTTACAATTCACTTTCACCTGTAATGCAATTGGCAACAGGCGGCTCCATGCTTAATTTCGGTTACTGGTCTTCAAAACACACAGATCCAATTTCCGCACAAAATAACTTATGCATGATCTTTGCAAATTTGGCAGATCTGGCTTCTGGTAAACATGCAGTTGATGTAGGTAGTGGTTTATCTGCACCCTCTAAATTGTGGAGAGATGCTTTTCCAGATCTTCATTTGTATGATGTGAATATCAATTTTAATCAACTATCATTTTCAGGAAATCAAAAAAATATAGAATTTATCAATTCAACTTCTACGAAACTTCCGTTTGCAGATGATTCCGTTGACCGTGTCTTAGCGTTGGAATCTGCACAACACTTCAAACCGTTGGCTAATTTCATTTCTGAATCAAAAAGAATCTTGACAAAATCTGGGTTACTTGTAATGGCCGTACCTGTTACTACTGGAAATTCTTCTTTTGGAAAACTGGGCCTTTTGAAATTTACCTGGTCATCTGAACATTATAGTGTAAATTATTTGAAAAATCTGATTTTATCCAACGGATTTACTATCTCTGATGAAAAATTAATTGGTTCCAATGTATATAGCTCTCTTACTGACTACTATGTCCAACACAGAGAAGAATTAAAAAAATCTATTTTAGAAAATTATCCTCGATATGTTGAAAGAATTCTATTCAAATCTCTTCAAAAAATGAAAAAAGCATCAGAAGAACAAATTATTGATTACGTATTGTTAAAATGCTATTTAAAGTAAAATTTTCTAAGTTTTTAGGCTAGGTTTTTATTTTTGATATCTAAACTTGTACTATAATGGCAGAAAATGACGCGTCCTCAAATCTATTTGGTGTAAAATGTACACAATTGCTTGAAGAGCCTGAAATTCGTTTTTCTGGTATTGTTGATAAAGACGGCCAATTGATTACTGGTGGTTTCAAGGAGGGTCTTACTCCTTATGAGGGCGACGAGACTAAACTACAGTCCTTTTTTGATTTTGTTTCAAAAGCATCTATCAGAAAAGAATTTGATGAGAGTCTAGGTCCGATAAATTATCTTGCTGCAAGACGAGATAAGGCGGTTTTAGTAAGTTTTCCATTCCCCGTTTCTCAAGTTCTCTTGTTAATTTCTGCGGAACCAACTGTTAATATTGAAAGTTTGGCAAAAAAAGTTGTGTCTATATTTTCTGATGTCAATTAAACAATAGTTGAAAAATTTTACAAATTCTTTAAAACCCCCCATTCAAGAAGAAGTTAATAATTAACTAGATTCTGATTTTAACAAATAGTTTTAATCTGGTATTTTTTATTATTAATTGAATTGAAAGCTACATTTGGTGCGGGATGTTTTTGGCATGTTGAAGATTTACTTCATAAAACTAAAGGTGTCAAATCTACTACCGTCGGATACATTGGTGGCCAATTACCTAATCCCACTTATGAAGAAGTCTGTACTGATAAAACAGGACATGCAGAAGCTGTAGAGGTAGAATTTGATCCTGATGAAATCTCTTATAATGAACTTCTTGATATATTTTGGAACAATCACAATCCTACGACATTAAATCGTCAAGGTCCTGATGTTGGAAATCAGTATCGTTCAGCAATTTTTTATCATGACGAAAAACAAAAAGAAATTGCCGAAAAATCAAAACAAGATCTTGAACAATCTGGAAAGCATGCAAATCCGATTGTTACTGAGATTGTTTCGGCGCCGTCATTTTACAAAGCAGAAGAATATCATCAAAAATATTTTAAAAAACACGGATTTTCTTAATTATTTTACTAGTACTACTGGGATTTTTGATGTGTGTATGACATAATTTGATATGCTGCCAAAGAATATTTCTTTTGCTGAGCTTCTCCCACGGGATCCTAACACGATCATATCGAATTTCTCTTTTCCATGTGCTAATTTGATAATGTTGTATCCTATCTCCCACCTCAATATTTTTTCTTTGAAAACAATTCCGTTTTGTGCTGCTAAAATTTTGGCTTTTTCCATGATTTTTTTTACTTCTACATTGAGTGATTTTTCAACTGATCCAACTCCCCTAAATTCTGAGTGTGGTGGTGCGTGAATAGAATACACTCCTGTTATTATTGATCCGCAGTGCCTGGCTAATAAGATGGCAGTCTCTAGACCTCTGTAGGAGTTTTTAGAACCATCTAACGGCACTAAAATTTTCGAAATTTTCTTTTTTAGCACCTGATTTGGTTATTTTTGATCCTAAAAAACATACTTGTACTGCCAGTAATTTTAGAATCTGAAAAATATTAAATGCCTTTGATCGATTAATTAACTAAAACTTATCTAGTTATGATAATTGTAGCTAAAATAGTGAACGAAAAATTCCTCCAAATTGATGAGCATAAAATCAGATATCTGGAATCTGGTACTTCTAAAAACACTCTTGTATTAATTCATGGATTGGGTGCATCCGCTGAAAGGTGGACTAACGTAATTCCAATCTATGCAGAAAACTTTCGTGTGGTCGTCCCTGATTTGATAGGATTTGGACATAGTGATAAGCCTACAACAGACTATACCCTTGATTTTTTTTCAGAATTTCTTGAAAAATTTTTCGCAGCAACTGAAATTAAACGTCCTAACATTATTGGTTCTTCTTTAGGCGGGCAAATTTCTGCTGAATATGCCTCTTCACATTCTCAAGATATTGAAAAACTTATTCTTGTATCCCCTTCTGGGATGATGAAACAATCTACTCCTGCTCTTGATGCATATATTATGGCTGCATTGTATCCAAATGAAATAAGTGCAAAAAATGCTTTTGAATTAATGGAAGGTTCTGGAAAACAGGTTGAAGATCAAATTGTTGATGGGTTTATAGAACGAATGCGATTACCTAATGCCAAACTCGCTTTCATGTCAACTGTTTTGGGATTAAAAAATTCTGTATCGATTACATCTAAACTCCAATCTATCTCTGTACCCACTTTGATCGTTTGGGGTAATGATGATCCTGTCATTCCAATTATTCATGCCGATGATTTTGTTTCTGCAATTCAGGATTGTAGATTTTATAGGATGGATGGATGTGGCCACACTCCATATGTTCAAGATCCTCAAACATTTGCTTCAAAAACGTTGGAATTCCTCAATGGTATACAGATCATTTAAATACTACTAATTCCAATCGTTACCTATGAGCGGTAATCAAAACCTATATGATCCTACAGAGATGTTTAAATCCTGGATCCAAAAAAATGGACGTGCTCAAGCAGAATTTATGAAAAATTTTGGCTCTTTGATGACTAATCAAACTAGTCAAACATTCAATCCCTTAGAAGCACTAAGAGGAGTTTCTGACAGTGCAAAACAAACTCAATCTAACATGATGAATAACATGTCTTCTATGCAAAGTAAAAGTATGGATACAATGTTTAACATCAGTCAAATGCTTCCATCCTTCATGAATTGGGGTGCTTACAAAACTACTATCAGTAGTAATGGGAGAATCTCTATACCTGAAGCTGAACGTAATGCCCTTGGACTGGGTGATGGCGACTTGGTTCAAGTCATTATTCTACCAATCGCAAAAAAATCAAAAAATAAGGAGGTGAAACAATGAGTAAAAACGAAACAACACAAAAAAACCCTAAAGATGTATTTTCTGCATATCAAGAAAATGCTGACAGACTCTTCAACGGTGTTAAACAATCAGTACCACAATACCATCAGTCAATTACCAATGTGCAACAAGAATACCTTCAAGCATATGAAAATATGGTGGATTCTTCTATCACACTACAAAAAGAATATGTGAAGAAAACAGGTATTGCAGCAGATATTCCTGAGGCAACACTAAAAGTAATTCATGATACAACTGAAGAGTTTGTAAAGGCAGCTTCTATACAAAATCAAATAGCACTTGCAACTATCGATGTAACACAACAAAACATCAAAACATTCAACGATAATGCAAAAGCATTTGCTGACCTAAACAGAAACATTCTACAATCATGGATTTCTGTATTCACTACAAAGAATAACAATTAGTGAATTTTTTTAATAAATTATTTTTCTTTTTTTATGATCTTTCCAATAGCCATTTTCCAAGCTCTGGTAAAACTTTCTTTTGTGAAAGTGAGCTAGCAATCATACCTACATGACCTGTCGGGTACATTCTCAAAGTTTTATCTTCACTTCCTATTGCATAATGGAGTGGCATACTGCATTCAGGAGAAACCAAATGATCTCCTACTGCAATTTGTGTAAATGTGGGCATGTCTATTTTCTTCAAATCTATGAGATCCCCTCCAACATACATCTTATTTTGAATTAGCAAGTTGTCTTGATAGATATCTTTAATCCATTGTTTGAATAATTCTCCCGGAATTGGGGGCGTGTCTCCTAACCATTTTTCTACCCTGAGAAAATTATCTACAAATTTTTTATTGTCTATATTTTTAAAAAACCTGATGTATTTTTCAATTCCTTGCTCAAATGGTTTGAGCACTGAAAAACAATAATACATGAATTCAGGAGGCATATTTCCTATCGTATCCACCATTTTATCCACATCCATATGTTTTGCAAGATTGCTGATGACGGTTGTATCTCTCCAGCCGTCGATGACAGGCGCTGTTGCAATATAATTTTTCACACTTTCTGGATGTAATGTTGTGTATGCTGTTGCAATTGTTGCACCTGTACAATATCCCTGCAATGAAATTTTTTCAGTTGACGATTCATTTTTGATATGTTCTACAGCCGAATCTAAATACCCATTCACATAATCATCAAAATCCAGGTACTTGTCCATACTTGTTGGAGACCCCCAGTCTAACATGTAAATGTCAAATCCTTGCAAAAGTAGATTTCTTACCCAGCTTTTCTCTGGTTGAATATCCAATATGTGATATCTGTTAATTAATGCATATGATATTAGCAATGGTGTTTTATGTTGTTTTTCTGTAAGTGGCCTATAGTGTAACAATCTTGTTTTATCCATTTTTTGAACCGTGTCATGAGGGGTTACCTCCAAACTGATTTCATCAGGTGCTGAAACTAATTTTGGGGCATCAATGACATTTTTACTAAATTTTAAAATTTCTTCCATGATTTTTGGATCTACTTTTGACTCACTATGCATTCTTTCTTACCTCCTTTTTCTTTAACTTCAATTCTAATTTCCCGATTCTTTTTTTAAGCTCATGCAGTTCTTTGTATACTTCGTCAATCTCTTCTTTACTTGGAAGATTAACTGATTGTAAAACTACATTGGTAATGTTATTCCAATGTTTTGTTAATTCAAGCTCTTTGGAAACAAGTTTTCCATAATTCTCACCGAATTTTTTAGAATCAAACAATTCTGTAAAATCGTTATCAAACATATCTATCCATATTCTTTTGAATGCCTCGATCTGCTCAACATCTTGTGGCACATCGGGGTATTTTAGATTGACTTTCTTTTGAGCAACTTCCCATGCATCTGCAAGTTGTTTGTAGTATTCTGTAAGATATTGATTAAATCCAATTAAATCATCATTGATTTCAATTAGTTCAGTTGTAACTTTTTTTGAATTTGCAGTAAATGCTCTCATTGGACCCGTGGATGTCAATGCCTGTGGTTTGCTTGACATCAAATGCATGATATCTGTCCAAAATAATGACAAATGCTTGTAATAATCGGCAGTATTTTTTGACGAATCTGGTTGCACAGATACCTAACAACATAGGTCGCAATAAATAGTTCGTTTACTTAATCAGACTGATGGACAATCAAGAAGAACTCGAAAAAATGTGTCAAAAAATCATTAAATTAGATCCTAAAATGCGTTCAGCTAGGCACATTAGCAGCCGAGGGCATCTTACAGCCGGCGGGATGAAAAATGGGTTGTTTTCACTTGAAGATCAAAAACAAGATGAAATGATGTTCATGGAACTTGCATTGCGTGTTAGAATGAGACACGAATTTGATGCTGAATTTGGCGAAGTTCATTTTTCAATGTCCTATAGAGACAAAGTAATTGTCATGAGTTTTCCACTAAGTGACGATGCTGTATTGCTGTTGTCGTGTGAAAAAGATATTGATTTTGGTAAATTGGCATTTAAGGTTCTTAAAATCGTTGAACCCCTGAAAAAATCTCCCACGAAAACATTTTGATCATAACAACTTAATTCTGGTTATTCAAATCACAGTTGTCTTTGGAACAGTACGTAAGTTGGCCTGAAATAGATTCATTGATAAAAATATTGTCTGATCTAGTTTTAAAATCCACGCGAACTTTCTCTAGTATTTCA